>NZ_BAAHXD010000060.1:0-15581 GCF_054657115.1 Methyloparacoccus murrellii
TGAGCGTCGATCTCCCCTGGCTGGGCGAGGTAGTACGGGCCAGGCGGCCGCAACGGTCACCGACTGTGCTGACACCGGAAGAGGTGGCGCGGCTGCTGGCTTACCTGGGGGGGCGCAGGCATTGATGGCCAGATTGTTATACGGCACTGGCCTGCGCTTGATGGCGTGTTTACGTTTGCGGGTGAAGGATGTCGACCGAATACGGAGGGAGGTGACCATCAGGGGGCAAAGGTAACAAGGACCTCATTGCGATGGTAACCCGTAGCCTTGATTCTGGGGCTAGAACACCTCCTCGAGCTCCCCTACCCCGCGCATCTCCTTGATGTCAGGGTTCTCGTCACAGGCTGTGCGGCTGGCTCGTGCCTGATTAACGTCCCCCGGCAACCGCAGGAAACCACGCCGACGAAGACGCCCATGTCATGGCGGGGTTTTGGGGCCCCCGGTGCCGTGCCCAGAAGCGGGGCGCGGGGCAGGTTCCTCCCGCCTTCGCCACCTCGCCGCCGACAGACACCGCCGCGCTCCAGCCCTGATCGCTTGCAGGAGCCCCGGACCCGCGAGGTGAGGGATGCACCCGCGCTGGATTCCGGAGCATGGACAGGGGCCGGAACCGCCCCGGCAGGCGTGGCCAGGCCAGGACGGCAAAACCCAGCATCAGGACCTGGTTGAACGCCACAACCCGATCCTGGAGGGCAGCGGGGGCAGACCGCGGGTCGTGAACACACCGCGCCCACCAGCCCCATGGCCGTGAACAGCCCAAGGGGCCGGCGGCCAACCTGTCCCGCCGCGCCATCGCCTGCCGGTCCAACTTGCCGTTCCACTCGGTCAAAAGGTACAGCGCCTGATCCGGGGACACGCCCACCGGGATGATCATGCGCCCGCCGCCCCTGAGTTGCCCGAGCAGTGGCGCCGGCCCCCCTGTCCGGCGCGCAGGCGAGGATGATGGTAGCGATAGCCATCTCCGATCCATACCCGGACGTTGTCATACCCCAGGCGCTCCAGATCGGCCCGGACATGGGGTTTCGCCCATGGCTCAGTTCCGGCCTCTGCCGCGTCCCGCCGAGGCCATGGCACCGCCCCCACCCCGGCGACCCGGACTACCAAAATCGCCCCCACCCCATGGCCCGGCCGACCCGGCATCGCCACCCCCGCGGCGGCCTGGGCCGGCATGCCCATCGCCTCGATCCGGTGCCGGTGCCGCAGCAGCGCCACGCCGGCCCGGACCGGGTGCCAGATGGCCGTCCCTGCCGCGCCCGTCAGGCCCCCGGGCACCTGCCCGGTCCCAGCGCTCCGGACCGCCCTCGTGATAGCCGCCGCCAGCATGGCCGGGCTCCCGGAAGCCGCCCCGCCAAGCGGGATGAGGCGCCCTGAAGCCATCGCCGTGCCAGGACCCGGGACCGGGTGCGAAGCGACGCTCGGCCAAGTGACCGCCATGCCAGCCGGAATAGGCCGGCCAGCCACTCCAGCCGTAGGCGGGATAGCCCCCGGGGTAACGGCCGGCCGGATAGCCGGGATAAGTGGCGCAGCCGGAAACCAGCCACGCCAGCCAGCACAGCAGAATCCACCTCATGACAGCCTCCTGTCCGGTCGATGATGATCAACACGCCCGCTGCCCCGGCCAGTTCAAGCGGCGGGCCTTGCGCTGGCCGTCGCTGCCAGGCACGGCAGCACCACACTGACGGCCAGCCCGCCCTCCGGCCGGTTGGCGAGATGGATTTCCCCCTGCTGGGCCCGCAGCAGATTGACCGCGATGGCCAGACCGAGGCCGGTTCCCCCCGTTTCCCGCGACCGCGACGCCTCCAGCCGGACAAAAGGCTTGAGCACTTCCGCGAACTGGTCCTCGGGAATGCCGGGGCCCCGATCGCAGACTTGTACCCAAGCCCGGTCACCCTGGCGCCCGGCCGAGACCATCGCCGTGTGGCCATACTTGATGGCGTTGTCGATGATGTTCTCCAGCACCCGGCGCAGGGCATTGGGCCGCGCCATGACCAGCAGACCGGAGCAAGCCGCGGGTTCCCGCCAGGTCACCGGCAGACCGGACTCGGCCAGATCGTCGCAGAGGCTCTGCAACAGGGCCTGGAGATCCAGCGCCTGCAGTGGCTCCACGCTGTCCAGGCTCCGCGCCAGCTCCAGCCCCTCATCCACCAGCGACTGCATGGCGGCCAGATCGCCGCACAGCTTCCGTCGCAACCCGGCATCGGCACAGTTTTCCAGCCGCAGGCGCATGCGCGTCATCGGCGTCTTGAGATCGTGCGTCACGGCCGCGAGAATCTGCGTGCGTTCCGCCATGAAGCCGCGTATGCGGTCCTGCATGGTGTTGAAGGCCCGGATGGCGCGCTGCAACTCGACCGGGCCCGCCACCGCCAGCGCCGGATGGGCGATATCCCGCCCGAAGTCCTCCACCGCCCGGGTCATGCGCTCCAGCGGCCGCAGGGCCAGCCGGATGACGATCCAGGCAACCACGGCCATGACGCCGAGCTCGAAGAGGTCGCGGGTGCGTATCTGCCAGATCGGCCGTTCGGGCCGTGCATGCCGCCGGGTGGTATAGGCCAGCGTCAGTTTCTGGCCGTCCGCGAAGCGCAGGTCGGTGCTGTAGGTCATCGGGCAGCGGGGCGACTCTCCGCAGGCGTCCGTCCACTCGACCCAGGCCCCCTCCACCACCGCCATGTTGTCCAGCCCCAGACTCAGCCGCTCGGCAAAGAGTGGCGCCGGGATGCCCGCCCCGGCAGGGACGAAACCGTCACGGGAGGAACGCCAATCGAGCGACGCCAGCGAACCGATGGCCGGGTCGCGCGACGCCGCCGGCAGCGCCGCCAGCAAGCGGATGGCATCGGTGAGATGATCGACGGCGGCCGTCTCGCGGTTTTCGGCAATCCAGCGGGAGCGCTCGGACGAGTGAATGACGTTGCTCAGCAGGGTCGCCAGCAGAACACCGCCGAGGACGATCAGGAACAGCCGCGCGGACAGCGACAGGGCGGGCAGGCGCGACATCTAGTCGTACTCCGCCTCGACCGCCGCGGCGAGGACATAGCCTTCGTTGCGCAGGGTCTTGATCAGCCGCGGCGCCTTGGCGTCGTCCTGCAGTTTGTGGCGCAGGCGGCTCACGCGCAGGTCGATGGAGCGGTCGAAGGCATCCTGCTCGCGTCCCTTGACCAGATCCATCAGCTGATCGCGGCTGAGGACCCGGTTGGGGTGCGCCAGAAAGACCTTCAGCAGCCGGAATTCGGACATGGACAGAATGACGGTGACAGCGCGCGGCGATGTCAGCTGATGGGTACGGGTATCCAGCAGCCAGCCGGCGAAGCGGTAACGGCACTCCCGCTCCGGCACCAGGTTGGGTGGCAGCGACTGCGCCCGGCGCAGGATGTTGCGGATGCGCGCCAGCAGTTCGCGGGGTTCGAAGGGCTTGGTCAGGTAGTCGTCGGCGCCGAGTTCCAGCCCCAGTATCCGGTCGATCGGTTCGCTCTTCGCCGTCAGCATGAGTACGGGCAGGCTGGCTTGGGCGCGCAGCTTGCGGCACAGGCTCAGGCCGTCCTCGCCCGGCAGCATGAGATCGAGGATGACCAGGTCGATGCGGCTCTGCTCCAGCACGGTGTGCATCTGCCGGCCGTCGACGGCCAGGCTGACCCGGTAGCCGTTCTGGTTCAGGTAGTCCCGGACCAGGGTCCGGATGTCGCGGTCGTCGTCGACGACCAGAAGGTGCGGTTGTGCGTCCATGGGGAATTTTCTAGCGGGTAGCGGAGCCCTTGTCATCGGCCCGGCCCGGCGCGTTTGTATCGTCCTGTATCCGGCAGGGAGCACGACACCTCGCGATACAAACCGGAAACATCCGCGCGTTCGGACGGGTGTTCAATGTCGGCGTGGCGGCGGCAGGCGCCGCCCCCATCCCCGTCATCGACAGCATTATGGAGGTCCACGATGATCACAACCGCCAAGCCCGTCCCGCGCGCGCTCGCCATCCTGGCAAGCCTCGCCGCCGCCGGCATCGCCCAGGCGGCGGAACCCACCTCGCCAGCCACCGGGGCTTCGGCACCCGCCACCCTTGAACGCTGCCCGCAACGGATGCCGCGCGCCGAACGCCGGCGGGAGCAGCTGACCGAGCTGCGCACGGCCCTGCAACTGCAACCCGGGCAGGAAGCATCCTGGGATGCCTGGGCGGCGCTGTTCCAGGGCGACGACGGCCGGCTGAGGCATCAGCACCAGGCCGACTGGGCGACCCTGCCGGTCGTGGAACGGCTGGAAAAACAGCTGGCCTTCAAACAGGCACGCCTGAGGCAGCTTGAGGCACGCCTGGCAGCGACGCGGACGTTCTACGGCAGCCTGACGGCAGCGCAGCGCAAGACCTTCGACACCCGGTTCAGGCCTTGGCCGGAGCATCCCGGGCCGGGAAAATCCGACGGCTCCGGCCCTCAGGGTTGAGGGAACCGCCCGGCGACGGCCCCTGCGTGCAGTCGCCCAAACCTCATCCTCCACCAGCGGAGGGCCCGCCAGCTGGCGCCGGTGCCGGCCGGCCGCGGGCAGCCGGGAGGCTGTCCTCAGACCGCGACCCGCACCGGTATCCGCTGCCGGCCGAAGTGACCGGATTCGGCGGCGAACCGGCCGGCCAGGCGGGTGCCACAGACGCCACAGGCGCCGTCGGGCCCCAGCGCGTAGCGGGTGACGACATGCCAGTCGCGCTCGATCAGGACGGCGCCGCAGCCAGTGCAGGCGGTCGTGCCGCTCTCGGGGTCGCGCACGTTGCCCAGGTAGACATGCGCCAGGCCGTTCGCCCGGGCCATGCGGCGCGCGCGGCGCAGGGTTGCCGCCGGCGTGCGGCCGGTGCCGGTCAGCTTGTAGGCAGGATGAAAGGCCGTGAAGTGCAGCGGCACGTCGCTACCCAGCTGCTCCGCGATCCAGCGGGTCATGGCGTCCAGTTCGGCGTCGCCGTCGTTCAGACCCGGGATCAGCAGCGTGGTGATCTCCAGCCAGCAGTCCGTCTCGTGGTGAACGTAGCGCAGGGTATCCAGGACAGGCGCCAGATGCGAGCCGGTCTGGCGGACATAGAAATCGTCTGAGAAAGCCTTGAGGTCGATATTGGCGGCATCCATTCTGGCGAAGAAGTCCCGCCGCGGCGCGGCATGGAGGTAGCCGGCCGTCACCGCGACCGTTCCCAGCCCCAGCGCATGGCATGCATCGGCGGTGTCCATGGCGTACTCGGCGAAGATCACCGGGTCGTTGTAGGTAAAGGCGACACTCCGGCAACCGCTCGTCCGGGCCACCTCGGCGATGCGGGCGGGACTGGCGGCATCCTGCAGGCGGTCCATTTCCCGGCTCCTGGAGATGTCCCAGTTCTGGCAGAACTTGCAGGCCAGGTTGCAGCCGGCGGTGCCGAAGGAGAACACCGGGGTGCCGGGGTAAAAATGATTCAGCGGCTTCTTCTCGATCGGATCGATGCAGAAACCCGAGCTGCGGCCATAGGTCGTCAGCACCATGGCATCGTCCTGGCGGGCACGGACGAAGCACAGGCCGCGCTGCCCCTCGTACAGACGGCATTCGCGCGGGCAGAGGTCGCACTGCACGCGGCCATCCGCCAGCCGGTGCCACCAGCGGGCCGGATGGGCCTCGCCCGGGCGCGGGGCGTTGCTGTCGCCGGTCGTGGCGTTCATCGCGGCACCGCCCCCGCTTCGCGGAACAGCCGGACCGCATAACGCGACAGCTCGACGTCATCGGCCCAGAAATCGGCGGGCAGGCCGGCCTTGCGCTTCAGCGCCGCCAGAAAATCGCCGGCCACCGGCAGTTGCGACCAGACCTGCGGCAGGAAGGTGCTGCGATGCCGACCCCAGCGGAAGATCACGCCATCCCGCCCCGGACGCAGCGCCGCCAGGGCCTCGGCTTCCGAGTCGACGGACAATCGCTGCGGCGTCTCCAGGACCGAGACCTCGATTTCCAGCGCGTCCCACTCGTCCACCCGCAGGGGCGCAAAGCGGGGATCCTCGAAGGCCGCGCGCCGGGCGTTGCGGCGCACGTCCACATCCAGCGGCGCCACGCCCACGTCCAGCCGGCCGATGCAACCGCGCAGGCGCCCGTGATGGTGCAGGGTGACAAAGGTGGCGCCCGGCCGCGCCAGCGCCGCATGCGGCGGTTCCTCGCGGCAGGGTAAGCCCAGAGGCGCCGCGATGGCATTGCGGGCGCGGCTCAGGAGCGCCTGCCCCAGGCGCTGCGCATCGTCGGCGTCGGTCTCCCACCGGGCGGCCGGCGGCCAGAAGGCCAGCGCCGCATAGCCGACCACCCGTGTCGCGTCGCCAGTGACAGCGCCGGAATGGCAATACCCGAGCAACGCGGGGCGCAGGCCATGCCGCGCGGCGACGTGCAGCGCACCATTGAGGGGATGGGCGCCACAGGCATCGTCGGGCGCCAGGGTAGCGTCCAGGGCCTCGATGCGCCGCAGCGTCCCGGCATCGCGATGCCGGGCCTGCGCATCGCTCAGGAAGTGGGAGAGATCGCTGCTGACGACGATCACGGTCTCCTCGCCACCCCAGAGCCGCTCCAGCACGCCGGCCACGCTGCCGGCGGCGGCCTGGCCGACGACCAGGGGCACCAGCGCGAAGGCATCCAGCGCCGTTTGCAGGAACGGCAGCTGCACTTCCAGGGCATGCTCGCGGGCATGCGCGCCGTCGTCGAAGGTGACGTCCGGCAGGTCCGAGATCCGCGCCATGGCCTCCCGGTCCAGCGGGACCGGACCCAGGGGGGTGTCGAATGCCGCGACCGTCGGCAACGCCAGGCCCGGCAGCACCACGCGGTGGGCAGGCCCCAGCAGCACCACCCGACGGATGCGCTCGCGGAACGGTGCCAATAAGGCATGGCCCCGTGCGGCCATCGCTCCGGAATAGACATAGCCGGCATGCGGCACCACGATCAGCTTCGGCGGCTGGCTGCCGGGCGACGGGGCGGATGCCGTCAGCCAGGCCAGCACCTGCTCGCGCAGCGCGCCCGGGCTGGCGGGATAAAAGCGTCCGGACACGGCGGCAGGGCGATGGCCGAGAGGCGGATGAGGCAGGCGGGACGACACGGTGGCCATGAGGCGATCTCGGCAAGGTGAAAGAGCGGCTGGAAAATACTGTGGTGCCGACAGGGAACTCAATCAAGGGTCCGCCACTCTGCCAGCTTCCGCCGGCCCCTGAAATCGGCGGGAAGAGAGGCCTATAATCCCGCGCTTCCTCTGGCGTCTGATCGCCTCGAAACCGAAGCCCTGCGCAACCCGACCTCGACGCATCGTCCCGAGATGGCAACCCGTTTCACGGAAATCCGAAAGACCCTGCTGCCTGTCCTGCCGCCAGCCACCGCATGGCTGGCCGCCGTGACCTTCGCCTGGCTGCTGGCCCTGTCGCCGATGGCCGACGCCACCGGTGAAGCTGCCGCGGTACGGGCCGTCGACGAGCTGAAGACGGCGTGGGCCGAGATCTTCTACCGGCAGCCGCGCGACCAGCAGACACCCAAGCTCGAAGCCCTGCTGCCGCGGGTGCGGGAGCTCGCCCGGCGCTATCCGCAGGCGGCCGAGCCGCTGATCATGGAAACCTTGATCCTCTGCGCCCTGGCGGCGGCCGATGGGGGCTTCGGCGCCCTGGGCAAGTTGCGGGACGCGCGGGAGCTCCTGGAAAAGTCCCTGAAGCTGGATCCCCTGGCCATGGAAGGCAGCGGCTTCGTCATCCTCGGCAATCTCTACTACCGGCTGCCCGGCTGGCCCATCTCCTTCGGCGACAACGAGCTGGCGCGCCGCCACCTGGAAACCGCCCTGCGGTTCTTTCCCGACGCCCTAGACACCAACTACTTCTACGGGGATTTCCTGCTGGAGCAGGGCGACTTCAGGAACGCCCTCATCCACCTGGAAAAGGCGGAAAAGGCCCCGGTCCGCGACGATGCCCGCCTCTCCGACTTGCAGCTGAAACAGGAGCTGAAACAGGCCCTGAAGGATGCCCGCGAGCGGAACCTGGATCGCTCCAGCTTTTTCAGCCGGTTCCTGGCCATCTTCCGGAAATCGCCATCATGAAGGTCCGGGGACAAGCGTCCCCCACGACGCCGACATGCTGGCCCCATCACCAGACCATCGACACGATCGCCATTTTTTCAACAGGGATGAGGAGTTGACGCATGAATCATGAAACGGTCCTGATGCTGCCGCTGCTGGGGCTGCTGAGCTGGGTCTGGCTGTTCTATCTTTGGCAGCGGCGGGCCATTCGCGACCGCCCCGACCCGATCGAACCGACGGGCTACCCCTCCCTGACCATCATCCGCCCGATCAAGGGCATGGACAGCGGCATGGAAGAAAACCTGCGCGCCGCCTTCGACCACGGCTACCCCGGCGGGGTCGAGATCCTGTTCGTCTTCGACGATGGCAGCGAGCCGGCCCTGCCGCTGGTGGAAAAGGTGATGGCGGAAATGGCCCGGACCGGCGCCATGGTCGACAGCCGTGTCATTTTCTCGGGTCAGCCGCCCGCCAACCGCACGGGCAAGCTCAATGCCATGATTGCCGGCCTCGCGGCGGCCCGCAACGAGCTGATCGCCTTCGTCGATTCCGACATCCGCCAGGATCGGGACGACCTGCGCATACTGGTGGCAACCCTGCTCGCGGACGCCCGGACGGGTTCGGCCTTCCCGACGGTGGTCTCCATGGCGCCACCGCGAACCCTCGGCGACGTGGGCTACGCCCTGATGATCAACGGGCTGTACGAGCCTGCCGCGCTGGCAACCGCGCACCAGATGGGTGGCACGCTGCCCTTCATCATGGGGCACATGATGGTGTTCAGGCGCGCTGCCCTGGCTGCGATCGGCGGGCTGGAAGCCGCGGAGGGCCAGCTGGTCGACGACATGTACCTGGGACGCTGCCTGAACCTGGCAGGCTACCGCAACAGGCTCTCGCCAAAGCCGGCGGCCATCATCCAGCAGGACCTGTCGCTGGACGAGTTCACCCAGGTTCTGGTGCGCTGGATCGCCTTCTCCATGTCCGGCCTGCCGGTCCTGACCTGCAAACTGCCGCACTGGCTGACCGGGATGGCCTTCTGGAGCGGGCTGATCGCCGCCCTCTGGGCCGGCGCGGTCGGGAGCCTGCCGCTGGCGCTGTTCGCCGCCACGCTGCCGCTATCCGTCTCGCTGACCATCAACGACCTGCATTTCCGCATGGCAGGGTCCCGGGTGCCGGCGAAATTCGCCTGGGGATCGCTGCTGATCTGGCTGGTCGCGCCCCTGGTTTACGTCCAGATATGGACCCGGCGGGAGGTCAACTGGCGCGGCCGCCATTACCGGCTCGACCGCGGCTCGCGGCTGGACGGGAAGGTTGCCGACAGGGTGGCGCCTTGAGGTAGCCCCCGGCACGCCGGGTACGGATGGCCGGTCTTGCGGGGCCGGCGGCTACCCCTCGCAGCGGTAGGCCTTGCCGATCAGGGTGGAATTGACGGTGCCGCCGCCGAGCTCGTGCTGGGCGTTCTGCTGCTGCTGGATCAGCACCGCGTTGGCGCCCAGGCGCGCGGCATCGTTCTTGATGGCATTGCGGGCGCCCAGCATGAGGTTTTCGTTGGCGGTGAAGGTCCCGGAGAAACGGTTGCCCTGGCTGCCCATGACATCGCCCACATAGGTGCACTTCCTGACCTCCTTGAGCGCCGTCATGATCTCGACGCGCTCGGCGCCCTTGTTCAGGGGATTGGCCGCACAGCCGGCCAGGGAGACCAGCGCGGCAAGCATCAGCAGTTTCTTCATGGTGTCCTCGTCAGAATAATCGCCGTTGGGACCTCGAACACGCGGTCGGTCCACATCGGTCAAAACGCTACGCCGTATAATTCCGGGGGTCAAGCCAGCGGATTGCACCGGCTCCCTCCTCCCTCCCGCCATCGTTTTCGCCATGGACTACATCCGCATCCGCGGTGCCCGCACGCACAACCTGCGGAACATCAATCTCGACCTGCCGCGCGACCGCCTGATCGTGATCACCGGCCTGTCGGGGTCCGGCAAGTCCTCGCTGGCCTTCGACACCATCTACGCCGAGGGCCAGCGCCGCTACGTGGAGTCCCTGTCGGCCTACGCCCGGCAATTCCTGTCGGTGATGGAGAAACCCGACGTCGACCATATCGAGGGGCTGTCGCCAGCCATCTCGATCGAGCAGAAATCGACTTCGCACAACCCGCGCTCGACGGTCGGCACCATCACCGAGATCTACGATTACCTGCGTCTGCTGTATGCCCGCGTCGGCATCCCGCGCTGCCCCGAACACGGTGTGTCGCTGACCGCGCAGACCATCAGCCAGATGGTCGATCAGGTGATGGCCGAGCCGGTGGACAGCCGCTGGATGCTGCTGGCGCCGGTGGTGAGCGAGCGCAAGGGCGAGCATGTGCAGGTCCTGGAGGACCTGCGCAACCGGGGTTTCGTCCGCGCCCGCATCGACGGCGAGGTCTGCGAGCTGGACGATCCGCCCAGGCTGGAGCTGCGCAAGAAGCACACCATCGAGGCGGTGGTCGACCGCTTCAGGGTACGGCCGGACCTGGCCATCCGCCTGGCGGAATCCTTCGAGACCGCGCTGAAGCTGGCGGGTGGCATCGCCCTGGTGGTCTCGATGGACGATCCGGCCCGCAGCCTGATGCTCTCCGACCAGTACGCCTGTCCGCACTGCGGCTATGCGCTGAGCGAGCTGGAGCCGCGCATCTTTTCCTTCAACAACCCCAAGGGCGCCTGCCCTGCCTGCGACGGGCTGGGGGTGCGGCAGTACTTCGACCCCCGGCTGGTGGTCCACAGCCCCCACCTGAGCCTGGCCGACGGCGCGGTGCGCAACTGGGACCAGCGCAACGCCCACTACTACCGGCTGATCCTGTCGCTGGCCGTGCATTACGGCTTCGACCCCGAGCAGCCCTTCGAACAGCTGCCGGAAGCCGTCAGGGAGGTGATCCTGCATGGCAGCGGCCGCGAGGCCATCGCCTTCGAGACCCTGAGCGCGCGTGGCGCGCCGGTCACCCAGCGGCACCGCTTCGAGGGCGTCATCCCCAACCTGGAACGCCGCTACCGCGAGACCGACTCGCCGGCGGTGCGCGAGGAGCTGGCCCGCTACCAGGCCAGCAAGCCCTGCCCCGACTGCCAGGGCGCGCGCCTCAACCGCGCCGCCCGCCATGTGTTCATCGAGGGGCATCCCTTGCCCGAACTGACCGCCCTGCCCATCCGCCGCGCGGTCGCCTTCTTCGAACAACTGGATCTGCCCGGCCAGCGCGGCGAGGTGGCGGAGAGGATCGTCAAGGAAATCCGCGAGCGCCTGAGCTTCCTGGTCAACGTGGGGCTAGACTACCTGACTCTGGATCGCAGCGCCGACACGCTGTCCGGCGGCGAGGCGCAACGCATCCGCCTGGCCAGTCAGGTCGGCGCCGGCCTGGTGGGCGTGATGTACGTGCTCGACGAGCCCTCCATCGGCCTGCATCAGCGCGACAACCAGCGCCTGCTCGACACGCTGCTGCACCTGCGCGATCTCGGCAACACGGTGATCGTGGTCGAGCACGACGAGGATGCCATCCGTCTGGCCGATCATGTCGTCGACATCGGTCCCGGCGCGGGTGTCCATGGCGGCCGGATCGTGGCGGAAGGCTCGCCCGAGGCGATCATGGCGCATCCGGATTCGCTGACCGGCCAGTACCTGTCGGGACGGGAGACCATCGAGGTGCCGGAGGAGCGCTGGCCCTTCGACCCCGAGCGCGTGCTGCTGCTGCGGGGCGCCAGCGGCAACAACCTCAAGGGCGTCGACGCGCGCTTCCCGGTCGGCCTGCTGACCTGCGTGACCGGGGTGTCCGGCTCCGGCAAGTCCACCCTGGTCAACGACACCCTGCACCGGCTGGCCGCGCGCGAGCTGAACGGCGCCACCGCCGCCCCGGCGCCCTGCGCCGGCATCGAGGGGCTGGAGCACTTCGACAAGGTGGTGGACATCGACCAGAGCCCCATCGGCCGCACGCCCCGCTCCAACCCCGCCACCTACACCCAGGTGTTCACGCCGATCCGCGAGCTGTTCGCGGCGACGCCGGAGGCCCGCTCGCGCGGCTACACCCCGGGCCGCTTCAGCTTCAACGTCAAGGGCGGACGCTGCGAGGCCTGCGCCGGCGACGGCGTCATCAAGGTGGAGATGCACTTCTTGCCCGATATCTTCGTCAATTGCGACATCTGCCAGGGCCGGCGCTACAACCGCGAGACCCTGGAAATCCGCTACAAGGGCAAGACCATCCACGAGGTGCTGAGCATGACGGTGGAGGAAGCCGCCGAATTCTTCTCGGCCATCCCGACGGTGGCCCGCAAGCTCGACACCCTGATGGATGTCGGCCTCGGCTACATCACCCTGGGCCAGAACGCCGTGACGCTCTCCGGCGGCGAGGCCCAGCGGGTCAAGCTGGCGCGGGAACTGTCCAAGCGCGACACCGGCAAGACCCTGTACATCCTCGACGAACCCACCACCGGCCTGCATTTCCACGACATCCGCCAGCTCCTGGGCGTGCTGCACCAGCTGCGCGACCATGGCAACACCGTGATCGTCATCGAGCACAATCTCGATGTGATCAAGACCGCCGACTGGATCATCGATCTCGGCCCCGAGGGCGGCGAGGGCGGCGGCCGCATCATCGCCGCAGGCAGCCCGGAAACCGTGGCGGCCGATCCCGGCTCGCACACCGGGCTGTTCCTGCGGCAGATCCTGGCGCGGCAGGCGGCGGGCTGAAACCGGCGGCGGAGCTCCCGGGATCGCCCGGGGCGGTGCTCAGCCGCCGATCACGATCGCCCTGCCGTCCTGGCTCAGATAGAGCACCGCCGCGTTGAGCACGTACAGGGACAGGATCAGCAGGCTGACCCAGCCGACCGTCCTCAGCACCCGGCTCTTCGGACGGTAGAGCAGCCCGACCACTGCGACGCCGGTCATCATGATCGCCGACTGGGTCGAAACCAGGTGCAGCGGCGAGACGGCGGCCAGCAACGGCCCCTTGGTATAAGCCAGATCGTCCACGGCGACGATGAACAGGTCGAACAGGTTGCTGCCGAACAGATTGCTCATGGCCATGTCCAGGGCACCGATGCGGATGGCCGACAGCGTCACCGCCAGCTCGGGCAGGGAGGTGGCCATCGCCACGAACAGGGTGCCGACGAAGGTCCGGTCCCAGCCCATCGCCGTGGCCATGTGCTCGGCCGTCATCGGCAGCCGCAGGCCGACGAGCACCACCAGGGTGGCAGCGGCGAGATAGCGCCAGACGGCCTGGAGCAGGCTCATCCGCGGATGACGCTCGGCCAGTTCGCCTGCATGCTCCCTGAGGTTCTTCCGCTCGTACTGGAAAACCGTGTAGACGGCGATGAGGTAGAGCAGCACGATCGCCAGCGAGGTAACGCCGACATGGCCGACGACCAGGCCGGTCGCACGCTTGCCCAGCAGGATGCTGAAGGCGACCAGGGCCAGCAGGATGACGCCGAAACCGGCCGACAGGATATGCCCCTGGCTGAGCCGGGTATAGACCGGGGCCTCCCGGTGCAGGAAATCCAGCATCACGATCAGCAGCAGATTGAAGACGCAGCTGCCGATCGCATCGCCCAGGGCAATATTGGGCGCGTCGACCAGCCGCACGGCACTGATGCCGGTCACCAGTTCCGGCAGGGAGGTCACGCTGGCCATCATCGCCAGCCCCACCCAGGTACCGCCGAGTCCGGTCTTCTCGGCAATGGCATCGCCGTAAAGCGTCAGGTAGAAGCCGGCCAGGCCCAGGCTGCCGGCCAGAAGCAGAAATTCCAGGAAAATGCTCAAGCAAAGGGTCTCGCGGAAAACGGGAGAAGGCGCCAGGCGCCGAAATCCCCGCCTGCCGTACCGATCGCCATCCCGGTGGCGGGCGACCTGGCCGACGGGTCTGGCCCCGCATTCTAGGCGCAGATGCCGCACGCCCGCACGCCACCCGAGCCGGTGGCTGGTGACAAGCCGGCCTGCCTCAGAAGCTCTCCAGACAGGGACGCAGATCCAGCTCGTGCGTCCAGGCGGAGCGTGGCTGCTGGTGCAAGGCCCAGTAGGTCCCGGCGATGGCGACCGGGTCCAGCAGGCCCTCGGGTCCCTTGGCGGCGACGAAGTCGGGAAACTGCGCGCGGGCCCGGTCGCCATCGATGACCCCGTCGATGACCGCGTGCACGACATGGATGCCCTGTGGCCCGTACTCCCGGGCCAGGCCCTGGGCGAGCGCGCGCAGCCCCGCCTTGGCGGCGGCGAAGGCGGTGAAGGGCGGGCGGGCCCGCAGCGAAGCCGTGGCGCCGGTGACGATCAGCGTGCCACGCTGCCGTGGCAGGAAATGGCGTATCGCCTCCCGGGCGACCAGGAAACCCCCCAGGCAATTCTGTCGCCACAGGTCCTCGAACAGTTCGAGACCGGTATCCAGCAGGGGTGCCCGCTCGTTGCGATCGACGTTGTAGACCACCAGTTCCGGTTCCGTGCGTTCCGCAACCTGCTGGAACAGGTACCGGATGTCCGTCTCCGAGGTGGCGTCGCCGAACAGCGGCAGGATCGTCCCCGGCCCCGCATCGAGGCTGCTGACGGTGGCGCGCAGGCGATCCGGCGTCCGGCCGACGGCAAACACGGTCAGCCCCTGGCGGGCGAAGTAGCCGGCCAGCCCGGCGCCCAGCCCGTGGACAGGCCCCACGCCGACCACCACCGCCGAACGCGGGTGCGGCTTACCCATGCGCGGCCTCCTGCCGCACTGGCATCAGATACCAGAGCACGCCCGCGACCAGGAACAGCGCCGGCACATCGCCGACCAGGTTGGCGCGCTCGGTCTCGTCGACCAGCGCGTGGCCGAGCATGATGGCGCCGTGCACGATGTTCGACGCGATGGTGAACCAGATCAGGCTGGCATGGGCGGCCGGGTCCCGCGCGGCCCGCAGCAGGAAGACCCCCAGCGTCGAATAGACGCCCATGATCATGTGCTCGTACTTGGGTTGCGGCGGATTCCAGCCCCACCCGGAGGGCCACAGCCACAGCATCAGCACCGGCACGCCGACGAGGTAGACCCAGCCGAAGACGCGCAGGGCGGTCCTCAGGCAGCGGTCGCGATCCGCTTCCCGCACGTTAGTGCCCCCCCGCCGACGGCTGGGCAAGCGGGGCGATCTCGAAGATCACCATTTCCGCGTCGGAACCGCCGATGCTCTGGACCGTCATCGCGGAACCGGTCTCCCAGAAGACATCGCCGGGACCGTAGTCGCGGATTTGCCCATGGTCCTCGACGCGCAGCCGGCCCTTGAGAACATAGCGGGGACCGGCGCCCTCATGGGTATGCAGGGGCGTCTTGTAGCCGGAGGGAAACTGCACGCGGATCACGCGCGCCTGGGGGCTGGCTCCGAGCGGCGGCAAGGCCTGCATCATCAGGATCTGGCGACTCATGCCCGGCGCGGGCGATGCCGGTTCCTCGGCCCGGGCCGACGGTGCCAAGAGGACCAGTACGCCGAGCAGAAGCCCGCCTGGCGTGGCGGAACGAAGTGGTGTTGTCATGGTGGAATGCCTCGCTGCTGTCATGGGATGGCCGGGAGGAGGGCGGGCCGGCCAGGCCGCCCGCCCTCCATGCCCGGGACGGCGACCG
>NZ_BAAHXD010000061.1:0-15526 GCF_054657115.1 Methyloparacoccus murrellii
CCAGCCAGGCTGGATGATAAACGCGAACGACTACCCGCTGGTATCGGGCTCCTTGGGTACAGCGGCAATGCTCGTGACATCACCCGGTCCCGGATCGTCCCGCTTCGTCATCGACAAGGACGATGGCTTGATGGTCATGGCATCGACTTCCTTTTCAAAATGCCGGCGCTTTTCCTCCAGGCTTTGCCTGAGCTCGTACAGTTGCAGTTCGCGATCGATCTCCGTCTTCGCCGAGGCCACCATCATCCGCGCCCGGCGAATCCACAGGGAGGTTTCCCGGACCATGCGCGGCAGGCGCTCGGGACCGAAGACCAGCAGCGCTACCAGTGCAATCAACA
Source organism: Methyloparacoccus murrellii (assembly GCF_054657115.1). Taxonomy (NCBI): domain Bacteria; kingdom Pseudomonadati; phylum Pseudomonadota; class Gammaproteobacteria; order Methylococcales; family Methylococcaceae; genus Methyloparacoccus; species Methyloparacoccus murrellii. The sequence goes on from NZ_BAAHXD010000061.1 coordinate 339, forward strand.
TCAACTCCCAGAACCCGATATCAAACATAGCAACTCAGACCTCGGTGCTCACACATTATGAGGATTCAGGCTTGTCAGCCTCAGGCTGGCGGACGACTGAAGGAGAAACCCTTACTGAACGCTCGCGGATCACCCAACCGGCATCCTGCGTTCCCGGACGCCCCACAAAACGCGAGGATGAACAAAAACGGCAGACGCGACATCCGCATACCAACCCCGAGGCCGGGACACCCGGCCGGCAAGGCTGGCAACCATGCCGCCCCACCCCCCGCTGACCAGCACATCATTGCGACGGCTATGAATTTTATAGATAATTCGATGTTCGGTCTTTACCAAACTCTAGGCTTATTCAGATGCTCACCACGATGTTGAAGGCCAAACTGCACAGGGCCCGGGTGACTCACGCGGAGCTTGAATACGAAGGCTCCTGCGCCATCGATGCCGGGCTCCTGGAGCGCTCGGGTATTCGTGAATACGAACAGATTCACATCTACAACGTCAACACAGGTGCCCGCTTCGTCACCTATGCCATACGTGCCCAGGAAGGCTCGGGAGTGATTTCCGTCAATGGCGCCGCCGCCAGACTGGCCGCGCCCGGAGATGTCCTGATCATTTGCGCCTATGTCGGCCTGGATCAGGCCGAACTCACGAACTTCCAGCCCACGCTGATCTATCTGGACGCCGGCAATCAGATCCTGAGGGTCGGCCACGAAATACCGGTTCAGGCAGCCTGACCGCGCCGGTTTCCCCTCAACCCTCCATTTCCGGAAAGCCTGCGGTCAGCGCCGACCGCCCCTTTCGGCATAGCCGCCGCCCTGTCAATCAATGCTGCTGGCGCAAGCCTCAATCGCGTGGGCGACCTGCACCGCCTGGCGATTGGGCCGCACATCGTGCACCCGAACGATCGAAACGCCTGCCATCATGCCCATGACGGTGGTTGCGACGGTGGCTCCCAGAAGATCGGCAGGATTTTCCTCCTGGCACAGCGAGCCCATGAAACGCTTGCGGCTACAGCCAAGCAGGACCGGATAGCCCAGTTCAACGATATCATCAAGCCTGCCGAGCAGGGCCAGATTATGCGACCGACTCTTGCCAAAACCGATGCCAGGGTCAACCACGATGCGTCCAGCATCGATACCCGCCAGCATGGCCGCATCCGCCCGCGCGCGCAGATAATCTTTTACCTCGGCCACAACATCCACATAGGCAGGGCGATCCTGCATCGTTTTTGATGTTCCTTGCCGATGCATCAGCACGATGGGCGCGCCAAGACGCGCAGCGACGGCATACATGTCGTCATCATCGGTACCTGCCGAAACATCATTGATGATATCCGCACCAGCCTGCACGGCCTGCTCCGCCACGCGACTCAGCGAGGTATCAATACTGATCAGGAAGTGCCTGTTCGGCAATGATCGCCGGGTTTGCACCAGTTTCAGAATGACCGGCATGACCCGCGCGAGTTGCTCTTCGGCAACCACCGGCTCCGAGCCCGGGCGGGTTGACTCCCCCCCGACATCGATGATGTCCGCCCCCTCGTCGATCATCGTCATGGCGTGACGCAGGGCGACATCGATATCTCGATAGCGGCCACCATCCGAAAAGCTGTCGGGGGTCACATTCAGTATGCCCATGATCAAGGGCCGGCGCTCAGCCAATCGATCAGACAGGGTAAACACGGCCACGGCGCTCTCGTCAGAGTTTCTGAGTCACTGGGTTTGTACCGACGAAAAAAAACCCCGCATAGCAGGGTTTTTCCTCGCTTGATTGGCGATCAGCCTTCGCTGCGATCCACCAGTTCAACATAGGCCATGGGGGCCGAGTCTCCTGGACGAAGACCACACTTCAGAATCCGCAGATAGCCACCGGGCCTGTTCTTGTAGCGCGGACCCAGACTCTCGAAGAGCTTGGTCACAGCAACACGGTCACGGGTTCGTGCGAAAGCCAGACGTCGGGCAGCAACGCTGTCCTCCTTCGACAAGGTGATCAGCGGTTCGGCAAAGCGACGCATTTCCTTGGCGCGGGGCAACGTGGTCTTGATGACCTCGTTGTGAATCAGGGCATTCGTGAGATTACGGAACAATGCAGCCCGATGGCTGCTGTTCATGTTCAATTTCCGACCAGCTTTGCGATGTCTCATGTGCAGTTCTCTTTAATTCTCTTGCTCTTCCGGCTTCAGATTCTCCGGTGGCCAGTTTTCAAGGCGCATGCCCAAAGACAAGCCCTTGGTAGCTAGAATATCCTTGATTTCCGTTAGCGACTTCTTGCCCAGATTGGGCGTCTTGAGGAGATCGTTCTCGGTCCTCTGAATCAGGTCGCCAATATAGAAGATGTTTTCCGCCTTCAGACAATTAGCGGAACGTACCGTTAACTCGAGATCATCGACCGGCCGCAGCAACAGGGGATCGAATTCGGAGCTTGCCTCTGCAGCACCCGGAGCATCAACGCCTTTCAGCGCAATGAAGACCGAAAGGTGTTCGTTGAGGATGGCGGCTGCCTGACGCACGGCATCTTCCGGCTCTAGGGTACCGTTCGTCTCGATGTCGATCACCAGTTTATCGAGGTCCGTGCGCTGCTCGACACGTGCACTTTCGACCACGTAAGAAACCCGGCGAATGGGGCTGAACGAAGCATCAAGCTTGAGGGCACCCACCTCAAGCTCTTCCCCATTATCCTGCCTGGACAAGACCGGCTGATATCCACGACCACGCTGGACATGGAGTTTGATTTCCAACTCACCAGAATCGGTGAGGTTGGCAATTTCCATGTCTCCGTTCAGAACTTCGGCCTGATGCGTCGAAGTAATATCGGCCGCCGTGACCTTGCCAGGACCGCTGCGCTTCAACGAGAGTGTTGCCCGGTCACCCTCATGGATCCGGATGGCAAGATTCTTGAGGTTGAGCAAGATATCCAGGACGTCCTCACGGACGCCGTCAATCGATGAGTATTCGTGGTCGACCCCGGCAATGGCAACCGACGTAACGGCACACCCGGGAATGGACGACAGCAACACTCGGCGCAATGCATTGCCAAGCGTATGACCAAAGCCCCTTTCCAGAGGTTCGATGACGATACGCGCATTGTTTTTGCTGACCGGGGTTACATCCACCAGTCTTGGCTTGATCAAATTTGCCAGATAACTTTGCATGTCGCTCAATTACTTAGAATACAACTCGACAACCAGCTGTTCGTTGATTTCGCTTCCAAGCTCACTGCGGTCCGGCGACGATTTATAGACACCCTGCATTTTTTGCGTATCCACATCCAACCAGACAGGAAAACCATATTGCTCGGCAACCCCAAGGGCGTCCTTGATCCTGAGCTGGCTCTTGGATTTCTCGCGGACACTGATGACATCACCAGGCTTGACCTGATAAGACGGAATATTCAAAGCATTCCCGTTCACGGCAATCGCCTTGTGGCTAACCAGCTGGCGCGCCTCCGCCCGGGTAGCCGCAAAACCCATGCGGTATACCACATTGTCCAATCTCGCCTCCAGGAAGTTCAAGAGGTTCTGGCCTGTGGATCCCTTCTGCTGGGCAGCCGCCTTGTAGTAGTTGCGGAATTGGCGCTCCAGTACACCATATATACGACGGAGCTTCTGCTTTTCACGCAACTGGGTGGCATAATCGGACATGCGGGCACGCTTGGTGCCATGTTGGCCGGGCTGCTGATCCAGCTTGCACTTCCCCTCGAGGGACTTGCCGCGGGACTTCAGAAAAAGATCGGTTCCTTCCCTTCGGCTAAGCTTGCACTTGGGACCAAGATATCTTGCCATGATAACTCCTGAAAATTAAACGCGGCGCTTCTTGGGCGGACGGCAACCGTTGTGGGGAATGGGAGTGCCGTCAACAATATTATTGATCTTGAAACCCATGTTATTAAGAGACCGCACCGCCGACTCTCGTCCGGGGCCTGGCCCCTTGATGACGACATCGAGATTCTTGACACCGTAATCCTTGACGATATTACCCACCTTTTCGGCCGCCACCTGGGCAGCGAAGGGCGTGCTTTTGCGCGACCCACGGAACCCAGAAGCACCTGCGGTAGCCCAGGCCAATGCATTACCTTTTCGGTCGGTAATGGTGATGATGGTGTTATTGAACGTGGCATTGATATGAACAACGCCATCGGAGATATCGCGCTTGATTTTTTTGGTAGGACGTCCAGGACCGGCCATGACTAAACCTTAACTTTGTGAGCTTGTTGAAATCGTCGAAATCACTTACGAACAGGACGGCGAGGCCCCTTGCGGGTACGTGCATTGGTACGGGTCCGCTGGCCGCGCAAGGGCAAACCGCGACGATGTCTCATGCCACGATAGCAACCCAGATCCATCAGCCGCTTGATGTTCATTGCAGTTTCCCTGCGCAGATCACCTTCGACCGTAAACTTGGCAACCGCTTCACGTAACCTCTCAACCTCTTCCTCAGAAAGACTCTTGACCTTGGTCGACGGAGCAATGGCAAGACGCTGGCAGATCTCGGCGGCTCTATTTCTACCGATACCATAGATTGCGGTCAATGATATGACCAAATGCTTATGGTCAGGAATATTTACGCCTGCAATACGGGCCATCTAGGTTATCTCCGACAAACTGAGTAGGTTACTGCTCTCGCCAATGCCGACATCACAGGCTCAACCTTGGCGCTGCTTATGACGCGCATCCTTACAAATGATGCGGACAATGCCATTGCGTTTAAGGACCTTGCAATTCCTGCAAATTTTCTTTACCGATGCGCGAACTTTCATTATTTCTTCCTCGACAAACGCCTGCTGGGCTCAGGAGCCGAGCTTCAAATTACTTTTCTTCAGAAGACCCTCGTACTGATGCGAGATCACGTAGGTCTGTATCTGTGACATGAAGTCCATGACAACGACAACGATGATCAGCAGCGACGTGCCGCCAAAATAGAACGGAACATTCCAGTAGAGAATAAGGAATTCAGGCAGCAAGCAAACCGCCGTAATGTAGAAGGCTCCCACGAGTGTCAGCCGCGTCATTACCGCATCGATGTACTGAGCTGTCTGCTGGCCCGGGCGTACGCCAGGGATAATTGCGCCAGACTTCTTGAGATTTTCGGCGGTTTCATTGGAGTTGAACACCAAGGCCGCGTAGAAGAAACAGAAGAAGACGATAGCAGCCGCATAGAATAGCACATAAACAGGCTGACCGGGAGACAGCGTCGTTGCCACGTCTTGCAGCCAGCTCATGCCCTCCGCGTTGCCGAACCATCCGGCCAAGGTCGCCGGGAACAGGATGATGCTCGAAGCAAAGATGGGCGGAATGACGCCGGACATGTTCAGCTTGAGCGGCAGGAAGCTCTTGTGGGCGGCGTACATCTTCCGCCCTTCCTGACGCTTGGCATAATTGATCACGATGCGTCGCTGGCCCCGCTCGACGAAGACAACAAGGGCTGTAACGCCGATGGCAATAGCAAACAGGGCAATGATGCTGAAGGCTCCCAGTTCACCCGTGCGAGCCAGCTCAAGAGTGCCACCGATCGCTGTCGGAAGCCCAGCTACGATACCGGAAAAGATGATGATCGAGATGCCATTGCCGATACCGCGTTCGGTGATCTGCTCACCCAACCACATCAGGAAGACGGTCCCGCAGACCAGCGATACGGCACAAACGAATACGAACTGGAACCCGGGACTGATGACGACCGGCATACCACCAGCCGACTGGTTCTGCAGCGCCAGCGCTATGCCGACCGCCTGGAAGCTGGCCAGGAACACTGTGGCATAGCGGGTATACTGGTTGATTTTCTTGCGACCACTCTCACCCTCCTTCTTGATCTGCTCAAGCTGCGGGACAACACCCGCCATCAGCTGGAGAATGATCGAGGCTGAAATATAGGGCATGATCCCCAGGGCGAAGATGCTAAGGCGTTTCAGCGCACCGCCCGAAAACATGTTGACCATGTCGAGAATGCCACCCTTGTCGGCAAACATGGTGGCCAGGGCCTTGGGATCAATACCCGGAATCGGAATGTGCGCACCGACACGATAAACGAACAGGGCGCCTAGGACAAAGAGCAGTCTCTGCCGCAGCTCCCCGAGGCGACCGAAACGTTCGGCAAGTGCAGAGCTCGCGGCACTCATACTAACCCTCGACCTTTCCGCCAGCGGCTTCGATCTTTGCTCTTGCCCCAGGGGTTACTCTGAGACCCGATATGGTAACTGCCTTGGCAATCTCGCCCGAATCAATCAGGCTCACGGATTTTGCATAGGCGGGAACTAGGTTGGCAGCCTTCAGCGCCAGCACATCAATGACGGCAGAGTCCACCGAAGCCAACTCATGCAAACGAACCTGAGCGCTGAACTTCTTGCTTTGGGACCTGAAGCCGACCTTAGGGAGACGCCGTTGCAAGGGCATCTGGCCTCCCTCGAAGCCGACCTTGTGGAAACCACCAGCTCTGGCTTTCTGACCCTTGTGGCCTTTACCACTGGTTTTACCGAGCGTGGAACCAATGCCCCTGCCCAAGCGCTTCTTGGCCTGCCGGCTGCCTTCGGCAGGATGTAGATCATTCAAAAACATAGTCAGTCCTCAACCTTGAGCATATAGCTGATTTTATTAATCATCCCCATGTTTTCCGGGGTAGCGATCACCGCGACACGCTGGTGCATACGACGAATGCCCAAACCCCTGAGGCAGGCTTTGTGGGATTCGTGTCGGCCAATCGAGCTCTTGATCTGGGTAATATTAACTTGCTTTTGACTCATGACTATTTACCGCGTTTCGAGCTGCTTGCCACGTTTGGCTGCCAGCTTGGCAGGGTCGGCAATCTCTGTAAGACCCTTGATGGTTGCCCGAACAACGTTGATGGGATTGTTCGTACCAATACACTTCGCAAGGACATTGTGAACACCTACCACCTCGAAGACAGCGCGCATGGCGCCTCCTGCGATGATGCCGGTACCTGCCGATGCTGGCTGCATGAAGACCTTGGCGGCACCGGTCGACGAAGCAACGGCATAATGCAAGGTATCCCCATTAAGGCTGACCTTGCGCATATTGCGACGCGCCTGTTCCATGGACTTCTGGATGGCAACCGGAACTTCCCTGGCTTTGCACAAGCCATAGCCCACGCGTCCGTTACCATCACCGACCACTGTCAATGCGGTAAAACCAAAAACACGACCACCCTTGACAACCTTCGCCACTCGCCGGACAGCAACCAGCTTCTCCTGAAAGCCATCCGCCGAACCACTCTGAACATTCTGATTTGCCATTGATCGCGCTCCTGTCTAGAACTGAAGTCCGGCTTCACGCGCGGCATCTGCCACTGCCTTGACGCGCCCGTGATACTTGAAGCCAGAGCGATCAAAGGCTACCTGGCTGATGCCTGCGGCGAGAGCACGCTCAGCGACAAGCTTGCCGACGGCTTTTGCCGCTTCCACATTACCCGTATTTTTCAAGGATGCCTTAATATCCTTCTCCAGGGTCGATGAACAGGCCAGCACCTTGGATCCATCGGCAGTGATGACCTGAGCATAGATATGCCGCGGAGTCCGGAACACAGTCAGTCGGTCAGTACCGAGATTGCGGATGATTGCGCGAGTTTTTGCCGCCCTGCGCAGCCGAGCTGCCTTCTTGTCCATTTCACTCAACCTATTTCTTTTTCGCTTCTTTCTTGACGATGACCTCATCGGCATATCGAATGCCTTTGCCCTTGTAGGGCTCCGGGGGACGATAGGCTCTGATGTTGGCGGCAACCTGACCGACTTGCTGCTTGTCGCAGCCTTTGATGACGATTTCGGTTTGTGATGGTGTTTCTATTACAATTCCTGCCGGGACAGGAAAATTGACAGGGTGCGAGAAACCCAGGCTCAGGTTCAAAACATTGCCTTGAGCTTGGGCACGATAGCCAACACCGACCATGGTCAACTTGCGCTCATAGCCCGTGCTGACGCCGAACACCATATTGGCGAGATTCGCACGCGTAGTACCTGCCATGGCGTCCTTTTCTTTGTCGCTGACATCGCCGATGACTGCTATCTGAGCACCCTCGACAACAACTTCGACAAGGGGGTGCACGCTCGACATCAAGGTCCCTTTCGGTCCCTTGACCGTCACGAGGCCGGCCTGGTCTTTTACGACTTCTACCCCTTTTGGCAATGAGATAGGATTTTTTGCAACTCTAGACATGATCGGTTTAACCCTTACGAAACAGTGCAGAGTATTTCACCACCATGCCTTCCCTCACGCGCTGACTTATCGGTCATCACGCCTTTGGAAGTAGAAATGATGGCAACACCAAATCCCCCCAAGACCTTGGGAAGATCATCAGCCGATTTATAGACTCTACGACCTGGTTTACTGATGCGCTGGATGCTCTCGATGACAGGCGAGCCCTGAAAATACTTCAATGTGACAGTCAGGACCGGCTTGCTGCCAATGGCCTCGACATTAAAGTCTTCGATATAACCTTCTTCCTTCAGCACCTGACATACCGAAGCTTTCAGCTTCGATGACGGCATGGAAACGAAAGTCTTGTTGGCAGCCTGACCGTTACGTACACGAGTCAGAAGGTCAGCCAAGGGATCGGTGATGCTCATTTAGAGACTCCAAAAAACAGATGACACGTTCTACCAGCTTGCCTTGGTTACACCAGGCACATCACCGCGCATGACCGATTCACGCAGCTTGTTGCGGCCAAGGCCGAACTTCCGGTAGAAACCATGTGGTCTGCCTGTCAAATTGCAACGATTGCGAAGCCGTGAGGCAGAGGAATCACGAGGAAGCTTCTGCAGGCTCATCTCTGCATTGATCTTGTCCTCTTCGCTCGCCATGGGATCGACGATGACAGCCTTCAAGGCCTGACGTTTTGCCGAATACTTCTGTACAAGCTTCTGCCGCTTAACTTCTCTGGCAATCATTGATTTTTTAGCCATCGTATAACCCTAGGTCCTGAACGGAAATTTGAACTGCTCCAGCAATGCCTTGGCTTCCTGATCGGTTTTTGCGCTGGTCGTAATCGTTATGTCGAGACCTCTCACCACGTCGACCTTGTCAAAGTCGATCTCCGGAAAGATGATCTGCTCCTTAACGCCCATGCTGTAATTCCCGCGACCATCGAACGACCGCCCATTCAGACCACGGAAGTCACGGATCCGCGGGATGGCCACCGTGATCAACCTGTCAAGGAACTCATACATCCTATCCCGACGCAGCGTAACCTTGCAGCCAATCGGCATTCCATCGCGGATTTTGAAGCCAGCAATGGACTTCTTGGAAATGGTAATGATAGGCTTCTGCCCGGAAATCTTCTGCAGATCATCGAGCGCGTTCTGCAGGATTTTCTTGTCTGCAACAGCCTCACCAACCCCCATATTCAGGGTGATCTTCTCCAGCTTGGGCACCTCCATGAGGGACTTGTAGCCGAATTTCTCGGTGAGCGCGGGTATTATTGCGTCTTTATAAAGCTGTTGTAATCTAGCCATTTTGATATACCGACTACGCGTCAATCACTTCGTTACTGGACTTGAAGAACCGCACCTTGCGTCCATCTGCCAGCAGTCGAAAGCCGACACGATCAGCCTTGTTGGTGGCGGGATTCAGAAGGCCAACATTGGATATGTGCAGAGGCATGGCCTTATCCACTATACCACCGGCAATTCCTTTCATCGGCATGGGCTTCTGGTGCTTGCGGGCAACATTGATGCCGTCGACAACAATCTTGCCATCATCATGTATGGCAAGCACAGCACCTACCTTGCCCTTGTCCTTACCGGTCAGAACGACGACCTGGTCACCTTTCCTAATCTTTCGCATGATCGACTCCTAGATGACTTCAGGGGCCAGTGAAATGATCTTCATGAATTTTTCCGAGCGCAGTTCTCGTGTCACGGGTCCGAAAATGCGGGTCCCTATGGGCTGGTGCTGGTTATTGAGCAGGACGGCTGCATTGCCGTCGAACCGAATGAGAGAGCCGTCGGCACGGCGAACACCCTTTCGAGTACGAACAACAACAGCGTTGTAGACTTCGCCTTTCTTTACACGACCGCGAGGAATCGCTTCCTTGATGCTCACCTTGACGATATCGCCTACATTCGCATAGCGTCTATGCGAACCACCCAGGACCTTTATACACATAACCTTCCTGGCACCGCTATTGTCGGCGACATCAAGGTTGGTTTGCATCTGAATCATGTCACTTACCTAAATCTATGAATTCGCTTGATAGGATCTCACCGAGACCGCTCTAGGATTCGATCCAGCTTCCACACCTTTTTTGCCGATACAGGACGGCAGGCAGCTACGACAACGACATCACCGACCTTGGCTTCATTGTTTTCGTCGTGAGCCAGCACCTTCGTGGAGCGCCGGATGTATTTGCCATACAGAGGGTGGGCAACCATTCGATCAACACGTACGGCAACCGTTTTTTCCATCTTGTCGCTAACGACAGTGCCAGTCAGGGTATGGACATTCTTCAGCTCGGAACTCATGACTTCACACCCTTTTCGCGCAGAATGGTATTGATTCGGGCAATCATTTTACGGTTTTTTTGTAGCTGGTCCGGCTTGGACAGCTGTCCCGTGGTTTTCTGCATTCTAAGATTGAATTGTTCCCTGTGCAGGTTAACCAATTCCTGGGCCAGCTCTTCTTCCGTCTTCGAGCGGATTTCCTCAGTTTTCATTACATCACCGTCCTGACAGCAAAGATAGTCTTTACCGGTAACTTTGCCGCTGCCAAAGCGAATGCTTCACGTGCCAGTTCCTCGCTGACACCCTGAAGCTCATAAAGCATCGTTCCTGGCTTGATTTCCGCAACCCAATATTCAACGCTCCCCTTGCCGCTGCCCATACGGACTTCGAGTGGCTTCTTGGTAATGGGTTTGTCCGGGAAAACGCGGATCCAGATTTTGCCGCCCCTCTTCACGTGTCGCGTAATCGCACGCCGAGCAGACTCTATCTGCCTCGCGGTCATGCGGCCGCGTTCAACGGATTTAAGCCCGAACTCACCGAAGCTTACCTTGTTGCCTTTGAGCGCAAGACCGGTATTCCGTCCCTTGTGCTGCTTTCTGTATTTTGTACGTTTAGGCTGTAACATAGTCTATATCCCAATTATGCTTCAGCGGCCTGGCCTTTCACGTCAGAGCCATACTCGGGCAGGATTTCACCCTTGAAGATCCATACTTTGACGCCAATGACGCCATATGTTGTTTTTGCTTCCGCAAAACCATAATCGATATCGGCACGAAAAGTATGCAGTGGTACACGACCTTCGCGATACCATTCGGTTCTGGCAATTTCGGCACCGTTAAGGCGCCCGCTGACACTGATCTTGATACCTTCAGCGCCCAGCCTGAGCGTGTTCTGTACCGCCCGCTTCATTGCTCGCCTGAACATGATGCGCTTTTCCAACTGCTGGGCAACACCCTCGGCGACAAGCTGGGCATCTAGTTCAGGCTTCCGGATTTCCTCGACGCTGATCTGTACGGGGACCGACATCATCTGCGAGACTTCCCGGCGCAAGGCGTCGATATCTTCGCCTTTCTTGCCGATCACCAAGCCGGGCCGGGCGGTGTGAATGGTGATATGAGCATTGTTCGCCGGCCGATTGATCTGGATCCTGCTGACCGAAGCATGGCCCAGCTTTCTGCGCAGAAAGTCCCTCACCAGCAAATCCTTGTGGAGGAAACTGGCATAGTCTTTGCTGCTGGCATACCAGCGCGAAGTCCAATCTTTGATGATACCCAGTCTAATACCGGTAGGATGTACTTTCTGTCCCATGATCGGCCTAGCGTTTTTCAGTGACTTTGATTGAAATATGACAAGTGCGCTTGCTGATGCGGTTTGCGCGCCCCTTCGCCCGCGGGGACATGCGCTTCAAGGTTGCACCCTCCCCCACCTCGATGGCTTCCACGCGGAGCTCATCGATGTCTGCACCGTCATTGTGCTCTGCGTTCGCAATGGCCGATTCCAGAACTTTCTTCACAATCTTCGCAGACTTCTTGGGGCTGAAGGTAAGCAAATCGATTGCTCTATCTACCTTCAGGCCACGAATCTGATCAGCCACCAGCCGGCATTTCTGCGCCGAAACCCTGGCGGTATTCAACCTAGCAATTGTAGCCATTGTCTGAACCTTAACCTGATGACGTTTAAGCCGTTTACTTCGACTTCTTATCTGCCTGATGCCCTTTGTAGGTGCGGGTTGGCGCGAACTCTCCCAACTTGTGACCGACCATATTGTCGCTGATCAGCACCGGGATATGCTGCCTTCCGTTATGCACCGCAATTGTCAGACCAATCATTTCCGGCAGGATCATCGAACGGCGCGACCAGGTTTTTATTGGTCTCTTGTTGCCGGAATTGGCGCTCTCGAGCACCTTGCCCAGAAGATGGTGATCGATGAAAGGACCTTTTTTAATCGAACGTGGCACGGGATCTACCTCACAGCTAATTTATTTCTTGCGGCCACGGATAATAAGCTTGTCAGTTCGCTTATTGTTGCGGGTTTTATAACCCTTCGCCGGTGTACCCCAAGGCGATACAGGATGACGACCACCGGATGTTCTGCCTTCGCCACCACCATGCGGATGGTCTACCGGGTTCATCGCAACACCACGGACGGTCGGCCGAATACCGCGCCAGCGTTTCGCACCCGCCTTGCCCAACGAAGCCAGGTTATGCTCGTGATTAGAAACTTCGCCGATTACCGCCTTGCACTCGGCCAGAACCTTGCGCATCTCGCCTGAGCGCAGGCGGATCGTCGCATAGGCACCCTCTTTGGCCACAAGCTGAACGGAACTTCCACCCGCTCTCGCCAGCTGAGCACCCTTGCCTGGTTTCAACTCCACGCAATGCACGACAGAGCCCACTGGAACATTGCGCAGCGGCAGACAGTTGCCAAGCTTTATGCCGGCATGTTCTGACGAGACGATCTCCTGGCCAACCACAAGCCCCCGGGGGGCAATCACATAGCGGCGCTCGCCATCCCGATAGACGACCAAGGCAATGTGTGCCGTGCGGTTTGGGTCATATTCGATGCGCTCGACATGACCTGGCACTTCGAGCTTGTCCCGCTTGAAGTCGATCAAGCGATAGAACTGCTTGTGCCCACCACCCTTATGGCGGGTGGTAACGCGCCCTTGGTTGTTCCTGCCGCTGCTGCGATTCTTTTTCTCGATGAGCTTCGCTTCTGGTCGGCCCTTGTGAAGACCTTCGGTCTTCACTCTCACGACAAAGCGGGAGCCGGCGGAGGTTGGCTTGGATTTAACGAGTGCCATAATTGCTATCCAGTAACTATTTCTCTATGCCAATGCCCGGCCGATGCTAAGCAGAAGCAAAGTCGATGTCAAACCCAGGCTTGAGCTTTATATAAGCCTTTTTCCAGTCCGATCTGGCGCCGATGAAGCGCCCAAAGCGCTTCTGTTTGCCCTTCACATTCAGGACATGAACAGAATCGACTTCGACTTCGAACAGCATCTCTACTGCACGCTTAATCTGCTGCTTGGTAGAGTTTTTCCTGACCTTGAACACAACTCTTTTCTCTTTCTCGGCAGACAAGCTGCTCTTTTCGGAGATGACAGGTGCTTCCAATACCTTCATGAGTTCAATCTGTCTCACGCCAAGCCCTCCTCAACTGCCTTGAGCGCTTCAGCCGTCATGATGACCTTGTCGCTATGCACGAGCTGAACCGGATTCAGTGATTTTGCCTCTGCCACATAGACATGCGGCATATTCCTAGCTGACAGAAACAGGTTCGCATCCACGTCCTTAGTGATGATAGTGCCCTTGTCGAAACCCATCTCCGCAAGCTGCGATCGCAGAGCCTTGGTCCTTACTTCCGGCAGCGACAGTTCGTCAACCACCACCAGGCGACCCTGCCGCAGAAGCTCCGAGAAGATGGATCTCATCGCGGCGCGGTACATCTTCTTGTTCAGCTTCTGCTCATAATTGCGATTGCGAGCGGCGAAGGTCACACCACCCGTGCGCCAGAGAGGGCTACGGGTCGTACCTGCGCGTGCACGGCCACTTCCCTTCTGTTTCCACGGCTTCGCCCCACCGCCACTCACATCCGAACGTGTTTTCTGGGCCTTGGTTCCAGAGCGGGCGGCCGCCATATAGGAAACAACCAACTGATGAACCAGGCTTTCATTGAAATCGCGACCGAAAACGTCCGCCGAGGCGTTCACGCCTTGCGCTCCCGATACTGCCGAAGGAATTACGATCGACATCATTTATTCCTATTTCTTGACTGCGGCTTTGACGACGACACGACCACCCTTGGGACCGGGGACAGCTCCCTTGATCATCAAGAGATTCCTGTCCTTATCGATACCGGAAATCTTCAGATTCTGGATAGTTACTTGCTCAGCGCCCATGTGGCCCGCCATTTTCTTGCCCTTGAACACACGCCCAGGCGTCTGGTTCTGACCAATCGAGCCTGGCGCACGGTGTGACAGGGAGTTACCGTGCGTCGCGTCCTGCGTTCTGAAGTTATACCGCTTCACGACACCAGCAAATCCCTTGCCGATACTGATCCCGCTCACATCGACAAACTGGCCTTCCTGAAACAGCTCCAGCCCGATCTCGGCGCCCACGGCATACCCATGGCCATCACCCAGGCGAAACTCCATCAGCTGGTCGCCAGCTTCGACCCCGACCTTCGCGTAATGGCCAGACATGGCCTTGGTCAGGCGGGAACGCTTGACGGAACCGGTCGTGACCTGAACGGCGCAGTAGCCATCCGTCTCGGCATTCTTGACCTGGACGACCCGGTTCGGCTCAACTTGCACGACAGTTACGGGTTCGGCAGATCCATCCTCGTGGAAGATGCGAGTCATGCCGCACTTCCGTCCAATCAATCCCAGGGCCATCACACGCTCCCGCTATAAAACCTATCTATTAGTTCAATTTGATCTGAACATCCACACCCGCAGACAGATCGAGCTTCATCAAGGCGTCAACCGTCTTGTCGGTAGGCTCGATGATATCCATCAATCGCTTGTGGGTTCTCAACTCATACTGATCGCGCGCATCCTTGTTGACATGCGGGGAGATCAGAACCGTATATCTTTCCTTTTTCGTCGGCAGGGGAATCGGCCCAAGTACCTGGGCGCCGGTCCGCTTTGCTGTCTCAACAATCTCGCTGGCCGACTGGTCAATAAGACGGTGATCAAAGCCCTTTAGGCGGATACGAATACGTTGTTTCTGCACGGCAATTACTCCAG
>NZ_BAAHXD010000062.1:0-14941 GCF_054657115.1 Methyloparacoccus murrellii
CTAGCTCTTCATAAATGCGCCGGTTGTCCTTGCCGGTAGCATTGAACGCCTGCACGTTGATCACCATCACGTTAATGCCCGCGTCCGACGAAAAGCTCTCCAGGTGATGCAACTGCTTGGAGTTGTAGATGAAGAAGCGAGCCTTCTTCTGATAACTCTCCAGGAAATGTTCAGCGGTAATCTCCAGCGACTTGGCCACACCCTCACGGATGGCGATGCTGGGCACCACGATGATGAACTTGCTCCAGCCATACAGCTTGTTCAGCTCGAAAATGGTCTTGATGTAGCAGTAGGTCTTACCCGTGCCGGTTTCCATCTCCACGTCCAGATTCACGCGGGCGATCTTGGTTTTGGCCAACGCGTCGGAAACGGGCAGATTCTGTTGGCGCTGTACCTGCTGAATGTTGTCGAGCAGAGCAGTATCCGGCAGTACTAGGTCGGCATTTTTGAAGCCCGCGTCGGAAAACAGGCTGTCTGTCTTCGCCTTGGCCTTGCCGGGATCGATACGGTAACTGATGGCTTCGCTGGAGGCGGGCGGCTGCCCCTTGAAGCAGTCGACCACCGCCTGCACGGCGGCAGTCTGGTATGCCTGGGTCTTGAATTTGAGTTTCATGCCTCACCGCCTTTTAGTTCTTCTTCAATTTCTTCAATGCTGGGCAAGCTGCTTTGCAGGGTTTGCGGCAATGCACGGGTCAGCTCAAAACCGGATACCCCGATGGGCTTGGTCATATCGCGCAACGCATATTCAGCCAGCACACGGTCTGGCTGCTGGCACAGGATCAAGCCAATGGTCTGACCATCGGATTCATGGCGCAGCAGGTCATCGACCACGCTGCAATAGAAATTCACCTTCCCTGCATATTCCGGTTTGAAGTCGCCACGTTTGAGCTCAATCACCACATAGCGACGCAGTTTCAAGTGATAGAAGAGCAAATCGATATAAAAATCCTTACCGGCCACTTCAAGATGGTATTGGCGGCCCACGAAGGCAAAGCCCTGACCCAGCTCCAGCAGGAATTTTTCCAGATGTGCGATCAACCCGGTTTCCAGTTCCCGCTCATGGAAACCGGCTTGCAGCGTGAGAAAGTCAAACAAGTAAGGGTCTTTCAGCGTTTGCTGAGCCAAATCCGATTCAGGCGATGGCAATAGTTGGGTGAAGTTGGTCACCGCGTTGCCAGAGCGTTCATGGGCAATAGACTCAATCTGCAGCAACAGAATATTGCGGCTCCATCCATGTTCGATGGCCGCCTGCATATACCAGCGCCGCGTTGGCAAGTCCTTGACCTTGGCCATCAGCTCGGCATGGTGCCCCCAAGGCAAGGCGCACAGCAGCTCAACCGGGAAAAGTGCCACGGGCTGTGGCACTTTCAGACCCTCTGCCGCTTGTGTCACAGGCTGTGGCACAAACTCCAGATGCGGATACTCCCGGTAAAACGCCAGCATTCGCTTGATATTGCGCTCGGAAAAGCCCTTTTCCTCCGGTAACTCGTTGTGTAGGTCGCGGGCCAGTGTGGGGATCACGCCCGTGCCCCAGCCTTCCTGTTGCTGCCGAGCGTCGATCAGCGCGCCAATCTCCCAGTAAAGACGGATCAGTTCGGCATTGACGGCCATCACCGCCCGCGTCTGGGCATGGCAAATCCGCTGCTTGATGTCTGTCAGCACCTGCCGGTAGGAGGCATTGTGAGTGAGCTTTGTCATAAGCGGCCTCAGATGCTTTTCACTTCGGTGCCCGGCGAGAGCAGTTTGAAGATCTGCTCTACGTTGATCTTGACGGCGCTGTCCTTGAACCCGGCATCGCGGAACACTACGCGCAGCGGCTTGTGCGTGGCCAGTTCTTTGACGAAGGCTTCGTCGATGCCACTGTGGGCATCGAAGCAGGCTGCCAGCACATTGCTATCAACGAAGTACACGTCTTTGCCCTGGATGGCCTTTTTCTCGATGGGTAAGGCGAGATCAACACCCCAGTCCAGCATCACTTGGAACAGCAAGTCTTCCGCTGTGCGGTCGGGTTTGATGTTGTCCACGAACAAGTCGAGGTTGGCCTTGTCGAGCGCATCGGGTGCGTAATAGACGTCGGCCATGTTGGACGTGTCGATCTTGAGGACGCGGAATCCCACATCCTGCAGCCAACCCTCTTCGCAATCTCCCTCAAGCACCTGCTTCCCGGCCCGACGAATACGCTCTTTTCCAATATCAGGGATATTCTTGAATCCGGCTTTGGCCCCAGGGGAATCGGCTGCAAGCTCTTCGCCCAGCTGCACCATGACGAACCGGCGATTCCCGCCATCCTCAGCATTTACTGTCAAGACCGCGTGGGCTGTTGACGAAGAGCCAGAAAAGAAGTCCATCACGATGGAGTCTGGATGGCTGCCGATCTTCACCAGCTTCGCCATCAGTTCCGTGGACTTGGGGAAATCCATAACCGCCGATCCAAACAGGTCTTTGATTGCTTTCCGACCGTAGTCGTTTGTTATCTCCTTATCGACCCAAAGGGATTTGACAAGTGTCTTGGCAACCTCGCCGTTTTCCCCGTGCAGATAGTCCTTCCGGTAGATGCGCCATTCATCACCAGTAGGTTGTGCGCAGAGCAGCTTTCCTTCCTTCAACACCTTGTCTTTTCCCCATGTCCAACACGTCTTGACTCCGTTGGGAGCGTCTGGCCAGACTTCAATCTGAAAGCTCGCCTCCTTCTTGAGCGAAACAGCGCCCGATGCCTTGTCCACATAGAGTGGGTAGTAGAGCTTCGGACGAGTAGTCGGATTGAATGCTTGGTTTCGATTGCGCAGCCCAAGAAGACGATACTGGCCTTTTTCATCTTTCTTATCGTACTCATCGACCATTCGACCTTCTTTTTCAAGACCACGAACTGATGATGAATTGAGTCCGTCTTTTACGAATACGAGGACAGCTTCATGAGTCTTGGCGACAAACCTATCCAGATGACGACCACGAGGATTCAATTGAACAGCCAGTTGAGCGACAAAGTTCTCTGAGCCAAAAACTTCCGAACAAATGCTGATTAGATTGCTCGATTCGTTGTCGTCGATGCTGATGAACAACACGCCATCGTCCGTCAGTAGTCGAGACGCAAGACGAAGTCGCGAATACATCATGGTCAGCCAATCAGAATGGAATCGTCCATTTGCTGAGGTATTAGCAGCCAGCCGATTGCCTTCCTCATCCACTTGATTCGAACGGCGCAAGTATTCGCCTGCATCTTCGGCAAAGTCATCTTCGTAGATAAAATCATTACCCGTGTTATACGGCGGGTCGATGTAAATCATCTTCACCTTGCCCAGATACGTTTCCTGCAGAAGCTTCAACGCATCAAGGTTATCGCCCTCGATAAACAGGTTCCTCGTCGTATCGAAGTCCACGCTTTCCTCGCGCACTGGGCGCAACGTCTTGGCAATCGGCGCATTGGCCGTCAACAACGCCTCGCGCTTGCCCGGCCAATTGAGGTTATAGCGCTCCTGCGGCCCCTCCACAATCACGTCCGACAGCTCCTGCCGAAGCTGGTCGAAATCCACCGCCAGTTTCACACTGCCGTCTTCGCCCTTGGCTTCCGTCACGCAGCCGGGGAACATCTCGCGAATACGGGCGATGTTGTCTTCGGTCAGGTTGGGCGAGTGCATTTTCAATTTATTCATGGGCAATTTCCTAAAATATTTGCAGATTCAGCAGTATCAAAAAACTGCCCTACTAAAACGGAATATCGTCATCGTCAGCGGCGACATCAGCATCTTCCACTTCAACCAACGGAGTCTCATTGGTTTCACCTGCACCGGTTTGTTGCCAGTCAGTCGCGATGCCCAGCCAGTCCACACTGCGTTCAATTTTTTGGCCGTGCTCATCTTCTTCCAGCCCCTCTCCAGACCAAACTGCCCAAAAGTCGGGATCATCCGACTTGGGGCGTTGATCCTTGGGCAAACTATTCATCTGTACCAGGACGGGGAGTTCAGATGCCCATCCCAAAAGGATGGCGTTGCGAGAGGGTAACGACGGCAAGTCGCGCAGCAGGCCACGCAAGTTGTCCGGCACCAGTTTGTGAACCAGTTCTTGATCACGGTCGTTGCTAATGCGATGCAGTAGGTAGCTATTGCATTGGGACAAGACGGTGGGCGACAGTTCGCTGGGGCGTTGCGAAGACAACACCAGACCCAAGCCGAACTTACGGCCCTCTCTGGCGATTTTCTCGAACACCTGGCAGCAGATGGCTGCGGAGTTCTGATTCTCCGCGTCATCGTGATAGCGCTTAATGAAGGTGTGCGCTTCTTCCATGACCAAGACGGTAGGCAACGTCTTGCCCGCATTGAGCTTACGGTAGCGTTGCAACGACTCCAGCGTCATACGGGCGATAACAGCAGTAATGATATGAACCACTTCCGCCGGGACCAGAGAAAGGTCAATCACTGTCACGGAGCCGTTTGATGCTTGATTGTCACCAAGATAGTCACTCAACCAGTTGTCAAGATTTATGCCGTCCGTGTTAGAGATGATTGAGCGCATCCGAGTGTCGGACAAGAGTGTGCGAATGCGGGATACCAAAAAATCAACAAACTGACTGGCGTTTTCCTGTTCCGCCAAAATTTCTAGGTGGTCTGGGAGCTGAGAACCATCAAAGGTTATTGGCACGTCCTCATCTGGCCCATCGTGAAGCAGAATGCCCCCGACAGTTTCAACTGAGGATTCCAGTGCTGTAATGATTCCCTGAACGTGAGATTCATTAAAAGCACGATAATATTCAATCGTCTCGCCATTTTTAACAAAGCTGTGGTGTGCGGCTCCTAAAGCAGTATTGATTGCCGCTAAGGCTTCATCTAGCTTGTTATCTCCATGTATGGCTATCTTCCCTTGTAAATCTGTGGCAATTGCCTTCAGGCGGAAGCCAAACTTCGATTCATCGGTCTGGATATCACCTGAACGCAGATCCCGGCGTGTTGAAATTAATCGAGATGAAAGATAACGGCGTAGTGCGAGCTTCTCTTCTTCCGGCGAGGTAGTCGAAATGGCTCTTCCTGCTTTGACATCTCGCAGCGCACGCCGAAGCAGCGGGCGTTGCATCTTTGCACTGGCTTGGGTAAACGCACTCCATTCAGCACTATTCCAGAACCACAAAGGCACCTGAAGTTGCTCAATATCTTCAGAGTTTTCAGGTGGATCGACCGCAAACACCCGTACCTTTCCCATGCCTTTGAAGGTATTCGCGTATTCTCCATTGGGGTCAAGCACAATGAAACGGGCATTTGGGTCAGCGCCATTGCGCGCTTTCCTGGCTGCATCCATCGACCAGCGAACCAAGCCAGCAACTGAACACGACTTGCCGCTGCCCGTATTGCCCAGGACAGCTAAATGACGACCGAAGAGACGATCAGGGTCGATCTTCACCTCTGCATTGGCCGCCAAAGGACTGACGCCGATTTTGACGCGGCGATTCTCTCCCGACTCGACGATCGCGCGAAGCTGATCTTGCGTTGGCAGTAGCACCTGGTCACCCACCGAGGGGTAAGCCTGTACGCCGCGCTTAAACTCGTAGTGATCCTTGTCGCTGTCGCCGCCTGTGTAAGACAGAATGCCCAGCGGGTTCAGGCTCATCTTGCGCAGTGGATACGGCAGATCCACCAGGCCAAAGTCCTGCATTCCCTTACGCTTGGGGTATTGCGAACGCTCGACCGTGATCCATTCCACTTGTGCGACCAAGTAACCTTGCTCTCCCGGTGCGAGCACATAACCATTGATACGGGGGAACGGACGCGGCGTGCCGGTATTGAGGGAAACACTGCCTGGCGCTTCTATGTCCAGCAAAACCTTGATCTCATCGGGCGAGACGAAATCAATCGTACCTATGCGCAGAGCGTCAGCATGTGCCAGTGGAGACAGACTCATATCGGGTCGCTCCCATCTTCAGCGGCTTGCTGCTTAGGTTTAGAAGCACCTTGCTGAGTACCTAATCGCTGCTTGAGCAGCTCGCTCATGCGGAACGTCGTCTTGTCAATCGCGGCCTTGGGCAGGTAGTTCTCTGTAAGCCTCGTCAAATCGGCCAGAGCCGGGCCAATCAGCAAACTAATTTGTGAGGGCCGGCCGATCTGTTCATAGGTTTCCATGATGCGGCCAAGCCGATCATCGAACGAAATCACAACCAAGTGCGTGGATGGAATGGTGAGCATGTCGCGGATCACCCGGTTGATATGCTCATCACCAAAGCTATAGCCGTAGGTAACGAGCGTACTGTTCGGACGACATACCGCCGAAGCCAAATCACGGAACAGCTCTACATAGGGGTAGTCGGCAGTTTCCCTGTCCTTGGCAGCATTGGGGTAAATCATCAGCTTGTGGGCTGTTGCCCCGCCCAAGCCTGGAGCCTGTAAATACGGCTCAACTGTGTCGGCCCCAAACGGTAGGCCGATGCGGCGAATATCCTTGCCGGTCTGTATCCAGTCCACAGAACCATGCAGCTTGGTGAAGCGAGCCACGCCTTCCAAATACCGAGGTTCGCCACGGATACCCGGCGGGTTGTAGTGCATGTCCAGGTCAAGCCGGGAGGAGCGGAAAATCGGCATCAGGTTGCCGAGAAAGCGATCCAGCAGATGCACACCAGCCAATTCTGCTCCAGCCTCGATCAGCCGGTCATAGTTGGTCGTGAAAATGCTCAGGCGGTCGCGTGTTCCAATCCGGCTTGCGAAGCTCATCAGGAACGTGACTAAAGTATTAAATGCTTGTTCACGTTGGCTGTCCGGGGCTGCGGCAATTCCAGTTTCGCTCTTAAGGATCGACTCGGCGAACGTCTTCATTCCCGCTTCGAGTTCTTCACGCAATGTGTCGGCTTGTTCATCTTGAAGAATCTCCAGACCACGCAACAGCTCGTTGGCTACCCGCAGTTGATCTTCAACGTTGCCTGCCTTTCTTCCAGCCTGGCTTGCTGACGCTTCGGCGGCTGCATTGATTTTGTCTTGGCAAGTGGTGAGTGGGAGCCTTTCCATGCCGGCCGCACCTTGTCCGGCGGCCAAGTAATGCACTGCATGAGTGAGGCCCGACCCTGCCAACAGAGACAGATGCTCAGACTGAAAGAGTGATGTCAGCCACGGCTCGATGTGTTCCCGAAGCTCCCTCTGGCTGAATTCTTCCGAACTAACCCAAGATGCTTCACTGCCTTCCTGGAGTTTGAATTTCTTGTTCTCCAAATCGGCAAAGTACAGCGGCTTATCGTCATTTCTGACCTTGACGATGTTGGGGTACAGCCTTTTTGGGCTTGTTTGTTCGCTAGTGTTCGGCATGATTTCAGGCTCCCTGTTTTTATCGGATCAATGCTGCATAGTCGTTCTTCAACTGCCGCAATTGAGCATTGATCTCCACCTTGCGGTTGAATTGTTTTTCCTTGGCCAGCCGAGCAGAGGTTTTGTCCACCTCACGTTGTTTGGCCTGCGCTTGTTCAACACGCGCGACCAATTCGGACAGCGTTTCTTGTGGCCGCGCTGGCAAAGGGATTAGCCGATGGAGCAATTGTTCGTACAGTCCACCCAGGTGCAGAGCTACGGGCATTGCGACGCGTTCGCTATCCATTGGCAGCCAGTCTGATGCAAAGTAGTCCGAGAGTACCCAGCGGCTGGAGTCAGCCTCGTTCAGGCGCTTGTAGGCGGCGACTACCTGCGTTCTGCCGTCGAACGTCAGTTCGAACACAATGGGGAACGGGATAGCCCCGTCGATGCAGCGCAGCATATCCGCATGCAGTTCCGGCGTTTTGAGCTGGATGCTGAAAATCTGGATCTCCGGCACACCGGGCCGCGCAGGCAGGTTGATCGTCTCTGGGGCGAGCTTGTACTGCCAGACGATCTGCTCCACCTGCTCGACGAACAGTTCCTTCATCCGGGTGTTGGCCCCGCTGTGCTCGTAGATTTTGTTCTTGGGCAGCACGCGCCCGAAGGCTGCCTGCTTGGGATAGGCGATCAGCGCGGACGGGTGTGTAGTCGCTCCCTGACTCATTCAACCTCCTGAATCACGATAAAGCTGATGAGTTCGAAGTCGTCCAGCCCGGAGATGCTGTTGGTCAGCGCCGTGGTTTTGCCACCGCTGAACAGGCTGTCCAGATCTTTTTCTTCCTTCACCTCAATCATTGAGTGGATGGATTGGCCCAGAAGGTCGGAATAGGTCTGCATCTGGCGACCATCGAGCGTTTCCTGATTGAAGCGCTGACAGGCTTCGACAATGGGGTTGTCCTGGCCCTTGCAGGAGCTACGCACCAGGTCGAGCAGGCGTTTGACCTCGGTGTGATCGTGAATGACCTTGCCCTCACGGCTGATGTAGACGAGGTAGTACGGGTGCAGACGGTTGTGCTGGTTGAGATTGATGTCACCTGTTTTGGAAGAGAGAGCGCGGTTGCGTAAGGTGAAGATCGCCCCTGGCGGCAGCCCAATTTCGGGCCTGGCGGGAACCACGGTGTGCATGCCATTGGGCGCATTGCTTAGTTCGCCGTGGGCTTTGACGTAGTTGAGCAAGTCCATGCGGAAGTCGTTCAGACCCAGATCGGTGATGGAGACGCCGGTCTTCAAATCCTCCAGCTCGATGACTTCTTCCTGCAGGCGACGCAGCTGCTCCTTGCGGTACGACACGTCGTTGGCCTGTGCGGACAGCACGTTGTCGTCACCGGTGGCGGTGACGTCGGCGATCATCATTCGGCTTTCGACCCGCTCCTTGAGGTTGATGTACTCGTCGAGCGAAATGTCGGGCCAGTAGTTAACCAGCTGGATGCTGCTGTTGGGCGAGCCGATGCGATCCACGCGGCCAAAGCGCTGGATGATGCGCACCGGGTTCCAGTGGATGTCGTAGTTGATCAGGTAATCGCAGTCCTGTAGGTTCTGGCCTTCGGAAATGCAGTCGGTGCCGATCAGCAGATCAACCTCGTGCGGCTCATCTGGCAGCACCACGGCCTTCTCTTTCGAGCGCGGCGAGAACAAGGTCAGCAGCTCCTGGAAGTCGTAGCTGCGCTTCTGGGTGCCGCTTTTTATGGTGGACTGCGGTGCGCCCTTGCCGGTGACCTTGGCGGTATGGATGGAGCGCGTGGCCAGCAGCTCCGGCGCAAGATTGGCGTACAGGTAATCAGCGGTGTCGGCAAAGGCAGTAAAGATCAACACCTTCTTGTTATCAGGGTTGATCGGGTTTTCGAGCTTACCAAGCAGTTGCGCCTTGAGGTGTTGCAACTTGGCGTCGTCCTGCGGGGTGATCTTGTTCATCGAGGCCAGCAGAGCATCGATAACTTGTAAGTCCGTCTTGAGCTCGTACTCCCAGGATGGCAAGTCCATGTCGGCGAGGCTGATCTTGATCTTGCCGCCGATCTCGCCGCCCTCGTCACTAGGCATTGGCAGGTCGTCGTCCTCGGCATCCAGCCCCTCCAGCACTTCGGTGAGGTCGCCTACTGTCGCCGCGCCACCGGATTGATTGAATGCGGCAATTTTGGCCAGCGTCGCTTCGTTGTTGGCGCGCAGCGATTGCAGGGTGAGGCGGAACGACTGCACCGAGCTTTCAAGGCGCTTGAGCAGGTTGACTGTCATCAGGGCCTGCAGGCTCTTTTCGCGGTCGGCCTGACGCAGCGTGCCCTTGCCGCCGACCTTGGTGTCGTAGATTTCCTCGTATTTCTTCAGACGACTGGGCAGGATGTAGCTGATGGGCGCATACACGGCCAGCTTAAGCAGGGAAAGTTGCTCGAAGATCTCGTTGAAACCTAGCACGTCTGACCGATCGGTCAGGCGGCAGTGGAACGACAGCGGCTTGCGGCGCTCGGGAAACTGGCCGATGTCCTTGGTGTCGTAGAAGGTCTGGATGTGCTTGCGCGAGCGTGCAATGGTGACGCTGTCGAGCAGCTCGAAGAAGTCGAAGTCCAGCGAATCAAGAATTGCTCGCGCGGTACGCTCTTCCGGCGGCAGCTTTGACCAGGTATTGAAGACTGCTTGGGCATTGCGAAAAACTTCTTCCACCGACTTGCTGGTGCGTAGTTTCTTGCTGAGGCTCTCCGAGTCGCCTTCGTAGGCTAGCGCAAGCTGGTTGCGCAGGTCGTTGAAGCGGTTGTTGACTGGTGTAGCAGACAGCATCAGCACCTTGGTCTTCACCCCTTCCTGGATGACCTTGCGCATCAGCTTTTGGTAGCGAGTTTCCTTGTCTTTGTAGGCGTCGTTGTTGCGGAAGTTGTGGGACTCGTCAATGACGACCAGATCGTAGTTGCCCCAGTTGATGCGGTTGAGCGGTGTGCCGAAGGATTCGCCGCTGGTGCGCGAAAGATCCGTGTGGCACAGCACGTCGTAGCTGAACCGGTCGCGGGCGAAGATGTTGGTCTTGAGGTTGCGGTTGTAGTTGAGCCAGTTGTCGGCCAGCTTCTTGGGGCAAAGTACCAACACGGATTTATTCCGCAACTCGTAATATTTGACCACGGCCAGCGCAGTGAAGGTCTTGCCGAGGCCAACGCTGTCGGCCAGGATGCAACCGCTGTAGGTTTCCAGCTTGTTGATGATGCCGGTGGCCGCATCCTTCTGGTAGTTGAAGAGCTTGTTCCAGATCAACGTGTCCTGATAGCCCGTGCGATCGTTGGGCAACACGTCTTCGTCGATGTCGTCGAGGAACTCGTTGAAGATGTTGTAGAGCATCAGGAAGTAGATGCTCTCGGGCGAGTTTTCCTGGTAGACCGAGGCAATGTGCTCGCAGATCTGCACAGTCACGTCTTCCATTTTTTCGGAGTCGTTCCAGATCTGGTCAAACAGACTGAGGTAGGTAGCAGAAAAGGGGGCCTCGTCCATCTTGTTGACGAGGTTGGACACCGCATTACCTTGCTGGTAACCGAGGTCGACGGCGGTGAAGCCGTGCAAGGGCATGTACGCAGTGTCGGTGCCACCAGCCTGCACGCAGGCGAACTGCTGCATGGGCGCTTTGGTGCGATTGCTTTTGAACGTAGCCTTGCGCCGTATCCAGTCGGCACACTCCTTGGCCACTGCCCGCTGGGTGAGCTTGTTGCGAAGCTGGATTTCAAACTCGCTGCCGTAAAGGCTGCGCTCACGGTCAAGCTTGGGGATGTGGAACTCCCTACGTTCCTTGCGAATTTTGTCGGTGACCTCGTTGGCCACAAAGGTGGGCGAAGTGAAGATGAAGTTCAGCTCGTCGATCTTTTCCAGCTCGGCTTTCAGTGCCTCGAAGGCGTACATCGAAAAGCACGAGGCGGCGATCTTGAGTCGTGCCCCAGGCTGGATAGTTTGCTTGAGATCGTCGCCCAGCAAGCGACTGATGTTGTCAATCAGCTCCATCAGGTGCCCATCCTCGAATGCTTCTCACGTCTACCACTCATTTCGCCTCCGGTTTGTCTGCTTGAGCGGCGATCCAGCCGTCGATGTCAGCTTGTCGGAAGCGCCACATCCCGCCGACCTTGAAACCAGGAATTTTTTTGGCTGCCGCGAGCCGGTATATCGTCCGCTCCGTTACCTTCAGGTACTCGGCAACGTCCTTGATCGTCAGAATTCCGCTTTCGCTGTTGCTGGGCATAAGTGAGCCAACCAGTGGTAAAAGATGACAGGATAGTGCAAACTTTTCATATTGGCGACCGAAAGCAAGAACAAGGAGGAGCAAGCATGGCGAAACCGCATCAGGACGAGCCGTTTTTCATCACAGAGGAGGTTGAGGCAGGGCTGCTCGCTGCCGGGTATGTGTTCGAGCCGCCGCCCATTTCCTGCACCTTGCGTCTGCGCGATGTGTTGGGGGGGATGAGCGATGCCGAGCTGGCATCGCAGCCGGGCGAGATCGCTGGCGAAGAGCGCAAACACCGGCAGAACAAGACATTTTCAGCCAGCTAACCTGAATATGGTATTTCTCATGGCATTTCTAATATTTATGTTTTTAAGTAATTGAAAATTAAGGATGTTATCCTGCTATTTATAATTGAGTGGGAGTGAAATCGGGTCCTTCGGGGGCTATCGCCAGCTATCGAAAAGCCGTTGTAACGTGTTGATGTATATGGAAATACGTCACGACATCTTTCGGTAGCTATCGCCAGCAAGCGGAGCAAGTTGGCGGTAAAGGTGACGGTAGATTCGAAGGGCCGGATTAAGACCCTGCCGTTTACTATTCGGACCAAACCGGTCTTTGACGGTAAAACACTCATATGGAAAGCTTGTTTCATGCGGCTTTCCGGGCATCAACAGGTCTCCTGACCCCTGACGGTAAAAGCCGTCACGAACAGGAGGAAAAACCTCGATGCTTACCGACACCGCACTACGCAATCTCAAGCCGAAATCCAAGCCATACAAGGCTTCCGACCGCGACGGCATGTACGTCACGGTATCGACCACCGGTACCGTCACCTTCCGCTACGATTACCGTCTCAATGGCCGGCGCGAGACGCTGACCATTGGACGGTATGGGCCGTCCGGTATTTCGCTGGCGCTGGCCCGCGAAAAGCTGATCGACGCCAAGAAGTCCGTCGCCCAGGGCAAATCCCCTGCGCACGAAAAGCAGCGCGAGAAGCGCCGCCTGACCGCTGCCAAGACCTTTGGCGACGTAGCCGACAAGTGGCTGGCAGATGCCAGGATGGCCGACAGCACCAAGGCGATGCGCAAGAGCATCGTTGATCGGGACATCCTTCCGGCCTTCCAGAACCGGCAGCTCAACGAAATCACCGCCGATGACCTGCGCGCCCTGTGCAATAAGGTGAAGGCGCGTGGAGCGCCCGCCACCGCCGTGCACATCCGCGACATCGTGAAACAGGTCTATGCCTTCGCCGTCCTGCACGGCGAGAATGTGGACAACCCAGCCGAAAGCGTGGGTGCAGCCTCGATTGCGACCTTCGTGCCGAAGGACCGCGCCTTGTCGCCGCTGGAGATCCGCTTGATGGTACGGCAGATGGAATCGGTGGCCACCTATCCGACCATCCGACTGGCGCTGCGCATGATCCTACTGACGCTGGTGCGCAAGAGCGAGTTGATTCAGGCCACCTGGGATGAGGTCGACTTTGAGAACGCGACCTGGACGATTCCGAAGCGGCGGATGAAGGGGCGCAACCCGCACGTGGTCTATTTGTCGCGCCAGGCGCTCGACATCTTCGTGGCGCTGCACACCTGCGCGGCCGGTTCCAAGTTCGTGCTGCCGTCACGCTACGACGCTGACCGCTGCATGTCGAACGCGACCTTAAACCGGGTCACGCAGATCGTGGCGGAGCGGGCAAAGGCCGCCGGCCTGCCGTTGGAGCCGTTCACCGTCCACGACTTGCGCCGAACCGGCTCGACACTGCTGAACGAAATCGGGTTCAACCGTGACTGGATCGAGAAGTGCCTGGCGCACGAGGACGGTCGTTCCTCGCGTTCGATCTACAACAAGGCCGAGTACGCCGAGCAACGGCGCCACATGCTGCAGGAGTGGGCCAATATGGTTGATGGCTGGATCGACGGGCAAACCTATGTGCCGAAGTTGATGCCAGAGAATGTGATCGTGCCGGTGTTGAGCGCGGTAGCTTGAAATTGCGATCAGGTTGTCACTTGACAACCTGATCGGTTATCACCATACTGGAGACTATTAATGGCCCGTCCCTCACATCCAAAGAAAGAGGTCGAGGAAGCAATCAGGCACGCCGAGAGGCAGGGCTGGCGCGTGGAAGTCGGCGGCAGCCATGCCTGGGGCCGGATTTATTGTCCGTACAACGACGCGGAATGTCGCTGCGGCGAGTTTTGCATCACCAGCGTGTGGAGCACGCCGAAGAACCCTGGCAACCACGCGCGCGCTTTGCGACGCGTCGTGGACAACTGCACGACGCATCGTCAGCAGCCGGAAGCCACCGACGATGCCGAGGAGTAACACGATGGAATACACCTTCACCTTGAAATACCAGCTTGACGACAATGACCGCGACCCGGATGGGCTCGTCGAGCGCCTGGGCGCGGCTGGTTGCGACGATGCCTTGGTCGGCATTGGGCAGCCGGGGCGGCTCGCGCTGGAGTTCACCCGCGAGGCGGACAGTGCTGACGCGGCTGTGCGCAGTGCGCTGGCCGACGTGCGGAGCGCTGTACCGTCGGCCAGACTGATCGAGGTAGCTCCGGATCTGGTCGGCTTGACCGACGTGGCGGAGATGGTCGGCGTTTCACGGCAAAACATGCGCAAGCTGATGCTGGCCCATCCGAGCAGCTTTCCTGCTCCAGTGCATGAGGGGAGCGCGTCGATCTGGCACTTGGCGGATGTGCTGACTTGGCTACAGGCCAAGGGTAGCTATTCGCTGGCCAGGAACGTTCTGGATGTGGCGCAGGTGGCTCTGCAGGTCAACGTGGTCAAGGAAGGCCAGCGCCTGCCTCGTTCGGCGTCCAAAGAGCTGCAAGCCTTGGTTGAATAAGGCCAGTTGCTGGCCTCAATCCTGACCCGAACCCGCCCGAACAGGGCGAGTTTTTCGTAGGTGGACATCGGGTTTTGCGGCGTTGATGCGAGGCGCTTGCTTGCGGTCCTCGATCCAGGCTTCCACCTCGGCCAGGTCCCATACCACGCAGCGCGGCGTCAGATTGAAGCGCCGGGGGAATTCGCCCCGACGCTCCATTTCGTAGATCGTCGTTTCAGCCAGGGGGACAATCTGCCGCAGTTCGTGGCGGCGGATCGTACGCCGGAAAGGAAGTGGGCTTCGCTTCGGGAACTGTGGCAGCGCCTCATAGGCTTCCGTGCCCGGTACGGGAAGGGGCTGTGCGGCGTCGATGCCGGCCGCGTTGGATGTTTGCGATAGGTGTTCCACCTCGGGCTCCATGAGCAAATTGCATGGAGACATGATGAAGCTCGGCACCTATCGGGACAACTTGCTGGGGCGTAGAACAGCGAGCCTTATCGAATTGTCGTGACGCGATACGACAATTCGCCGAAGGGGCGTCATCTCCCGTGGTTTTCAGCACCAATGAACACGACCTTCTCGAATCCAGAAATGCGAACGGCAGCCCTTCTTTAG
>NZ_BAAHXD010000063.1:0-14357 GCF_054657115.1 Methyloparacoccus murrellii
GGCCTACCCACGGCCGCCGTTTGACCACGGGCCCACGCCATCGCCCCGTGATCCCGTGGCGTTGATGACGCTCCTCGGGGCACTCCGCTTCCCGCGCAGGGCCCTGCCGGAATCGGGCGAAGCTGGCGCAGTCGATTATTGACCGTTCGAGACATAACGTGCCGCCATCCGGTCTCTTGGGTGACAAATGAAGGCGGGCTGGCGATAATCGCACGCTTTTCTTCAAGGTCGGTACAAACCGGATGTGGTTCAAGAATCTGACTCTGCTCCGTCTCGGCGAACCCTTTCAGATGGAGGGCGCCGAGCTGGAAAAACGGCTGGAAGAGAAGCGATTTCGTCATTGCGGCAGCCTGGAGCCGCAGAGCGAAGGCTGGTTTCCGCCGCTGGGCAAGGAAAACCTGCCACTGCTGCATCAGACCGGTGGCTTCATCATGCTTTCCCTGCAACGCGAGGAGAAAATCCTGCCGGCTGCGGTCGTAAACGAACTGGTTGCCGAGCGTGTGGCGGAGATCGAGGAGCAACAGCTGCGCCAGGTGCGTCGCAAGGAGCGTGAGTCCATCCGCGACGAGATCTTGCACGAGATCCTCCCGCGTGCCTTCAGCCAGACCCGGCGCACCTATGGTTATATCGATCCGCGCGCTGGCTGGCTGGTCGTCGACAGTGCCAGCGCCCGCAAGGCGGAGGATTTTGTTGCCGCCTTGCGGCAGACGCTGGACGGTTTCCCGGTAGCGCCGATCGCGACGCGGGAGCGTCCGGCTGCCATCATGACCCAATGGCTGGTTGGCGGCGGCGTTCCGGATGGGGTGAACCTGGAGAACGAATGCGAGCTGAAGGCACCGGAGGAGGATGGTGGCATCGTCCGCTGCCGTCGGCATGAACTGGATGCTCCCGAGATCCTCAACCACATTCATGCCGGGAAGGAGGTCCAGAAGCTGGCGATCAGCTGGAACGACCGCCTGAGCCTGATGCTGGACGAGTCCTTGACGGTCCGGCGGTTGCGTTTTCTGGACGCCATCCAGGAAGCTGCAGCCGAGGTTGAAACCAGCGACCGGGCAGCCCGCTTCGATACCGATTTTGCGCTCATGAGCCTCGAAATCGACGCCTTCCTGCCGGTCCTGCTGGGCTGGTTTGGCGGCGAGGCTCCCGTGGCCAAGCCCTAGTCCGAGGTGATTTCCATGTCCGACCACCCGATCACACCCTCTCCAACGCGACCTGTCCGTCCCCTGTTGCGCGCGGTGGCGCTTGCCTGGCTGCTGGGCGCCGACCTGCTCGCGCAGGCGGAGGTTTTTCGAGCGCCCGACAGCGGCGACGACATCATCGGAGAAATCCGCCATGCCCGCGCGCATCAGGAAGATACCCTGATCGATATTGCCCGTCGCTACAGCATCGGCCAGGATGAAATGGTCATGGCCAATCCGAGCGTGGATCGCTGGCTGCCGAAGGCCGGTACCGACGTCGTGATCCCCAAGGAGTACATCCTGCCGGATGCGCCGCGGGCCGGTATCGTCGTCAACATCCCGGAAATGCGGCTTTACTACTTCCCGGTCCGGGCGTCAGCACCACGGAAGGTACCGGTGGCGGCAAAAGCCCCGGTGGTCAACACTTGCAAGAAACCCGCCGACAAGCCGGCGAATCCCGAAAAAGCCGGTGCCAAGACGACCGCTGCCAAGCCGGGAGCCAAAGCCGCCACCAAGTCAACCGCCGCAGCCAACGGCAAAACCGCCAACCAATCGACTGTCGCAGCCAAGGCCAAACCGGCTGCCAGGCCGGCCTCCGCGGCCAATCCCAAGGCTGCCGCCAAGCCCTGCGTCGCCAGCGCCGCACCCAGGCCGCCCACACCGGCACCCGCGCCGGACGCTACCGCTTTCGAGTCTTCCGGAGCAGGGGAGGTCATCACCTATCCGGTCAGCATGGGCCGGATGGACTGGCGCACACCGATCGGCAAGACCACGGTCGTCCACAAGCAGAAGGATCCCTCCTGGACGCCACCGGCCTCGATCAAGCGCGAGCATGCCGCCAAGGGTGATCCCCTGCCCGATGTGGTGCCCCCGGGGCCCGACAATCCCCTCGGCCAGTTCGCCATGCGCCTGTCGGTGCCGGGCTACCTGATCCATGGTACCGACGCGGCCAAGGCCGACGGCATCGGCATGCGCGTGACGCACGGCTGCATGCGACTGTACAACGAGGACATTGCCAAACTGTTCCCGCTGGTGCCGGTCGGTGCCCCGGTCTATCTGGTCAACCAGCCGGTCAAGCTGGGCTGGCGGGGTGGGTTGCTGTACATGGAAGTCAGCCAGCCACTGGACGAGGACGTCGGTATCCGTGGCCATGATCCGGACGAGGATGTCAGCAAGGAGCAGCTGCAGCGCGAGGATGAACTGCGGGCACGTTTCCTGTTGCGCATCGCCAGGACGGAAATCCAGAAGATGCAGGACAGGACCGGCGCCTCCGTCGATATGGACAAGGTACGCCGGGCGGTGGAAAAGCCCACCGGCATTCCGCTCGTGATTGGCGGCAACGGGGGCGATTGGCGCCAGGCGGCCGCAAGCGATGAGGGTCTCGCGCCGGTCCGCCAGGAAGCAGACCCGAACCGGAGCGCGCTGGATGCCCGGTTGCCGGCCCCCGGGTCCGTGCCGCCGCGCCGTCCGGCTGGCGAGGTCGATCCGTATGCCGGCGGCAGGGCCGCACCGTTGCGGCCGTCGACCGTCCGGGGCGAATCGGCCGTTGGTGAAGCCCGCGACAGCGAGACGTTCTACTCTCCCGCCGATCCCTATCGCCCCGGGCGCGAGCCGGAACCGCTGGCGGAGACGCGCCCGACCGATGCCCGGACCTCACCCTATGGCAGTCTCGATCCCCTGGACACCCCGGATAACGCCGAGGCCGAGGAAGAGTAGCGGGCCGACCGTTCAGCCGGCCGGCGGGCGATAGCCCTCGGGCATATCGCTCGCGCCGCCGAACAGGAATTTCTCCCGCTCCCGGGCCAGCAACTGCCTGGCTTCCGCCTCGAAGGGCGTCAGCCGGTGCTCGTTGATGAGCATGGTCTGAAGCTTGAGCCACTCCTGCCAGGCCTCGCGGGAAATGTTCTGGTAAATCCTCTCGCCCTCGGGGCCGGGAAAGGGCGGTTTGTCGAGGCCTTCGGCCTGTTTGCCGGTACGCTGGCAGGTAACGATGCGGGTCATGGACAACTCACTGTTGGCTGGGGTTGGTTGACGGATAGCCCGGCGGCCAGGCTCAACCGGCCGCCAGACCGGACAGCAGGGATTTTACCGGAGCCGGAAGGCCCGGGAGTGCCTCCGGTTCAAACCAGCCATGATCGAGCGCCTCGCCGACTCCGGTCATCGGGACGGCGACCAGCCGGGTTGGCGTGTAATCCAGATGGAAGTGCGAGAAGGTATGCCGCCGGGCCGGCTGGACTTCGAGATCGGCGGTTGCGAGTCCTCGCGACCGGCACCACAACTCCAGCGATGCCGGATCATCGAATTCGGGCAGGCTGTAGAGGCCGCCCCAGATGCCGGCTGGCGGACGCTTTTCCAGATAGACGCGCCCCCGTGAGTCCAGCAGCACCAGCAGCCAGCAGTGCCGCACGGGCAGGCTGTTGCGTGGTCTGGGCGACGGGATGACCGCGGTGAGTTCCTCGCGCCTGGCGCGACAGTCCGCCGCGAGCGGGCATGCTTCGCAGCGGGGCCTGCCGCGTGTGCAGACCAGCGCGCCCAGGTCCATCATCGCCTGGTTGTAGTCGGCGGTGCGCTCGCGTGGCGTCAGCCGTTCGCTCAATGCCCACAGTGTGCGCAACATGGCGGGGCTGCCTGGCCAGCCATGCAGGCCGGCATGGCGGCACAGCACGCGCTTGACGTTACCGTCCAGTATCGGCGCCCAGCCACCCAGTCCCAGGCTCAGGATGGCGCCGGCGGTGGAACGGCCCACGCCGGGCAACTGCTGCAGGGCGTCGAGATCCTGCGGGAACTGGCCCTGGTGGTCCGCCCAGAGGCGATTCGCGGCCCGGTGCAGGTTGCGGGCGCGGGCATAGTAGCCGAGGCCGGCCCAATGGGCGATGACCTCGTCCAGCGGCGCCGCGGCCAGCGGCTCAACCCCGGCAAAGCGGTCGACGAACTTCCGGAAATAGGGGATGACCGTCGCGACCTGCGTCTGTTGCAGCATGATTTCCGAAATCCACACACGGTAAGGGCTGCGCGGGACTTGCCAGGGCAGATCCTTGCGGCCGTGCCGGTCGTACCAGTCGAGGACACGGTAGGCAAACGCGGGAGCTTGCATGGGCGCTGGGACAGACTGAGGTGACGGATGCGTATTGGCGACCGGGTTCATCCCCGGGTATGGTCAGGGCGGATCAGGGGCGCGCGCCTCTTTCGGGGCACATTCCGGTCCGGCAGCGAGGCGATGGTATCGTCGTTCACCAACCGCCGGCCCTGCCATATCCCCGCGCAAGTCTGCCCGGCGTCGCGTCCGGCCAGAGCCTGGACCAACGACTTTGCTAGCCGCCCATGATGCCATCGCATACGTCCGATCACAGCCCCTGGCGGATTTTTTTCGCCTTTCTGCGCCTGGGTCTTACCTCTTTCGGAGGACCCGTGGCTCATCTCGGCTATTTTCGGCAGGAATTCGTCATCCGCCGGCAGTGGCTCTCCGAGCGTGGTTATGCCGATCTGGTGGCGCTTTGCCAGTTTCTGCCCGGGCCGGCGAGCAGCCAGGTCGGCATGGCCCTGGGATTTTCCCGGGCGGGCTACGCTGGTGCCCTGGCTGCCTGGGCGGGCTTTACCCTGCCTTCGGCCCTGGCCCTGATACTCCTGGCCCAGGGCGTTGCGCACCATGGCGAACGGATTCCGTCGGGGCTGCTGCATGGACTCAAGGTCGTGGCCGTGGCTGTCGTTGCCCAGGCGGTATGGGGCATGGCCCGCTCGCTGTGCCCGGACCGGCTGCGCATCACTCTCATGGCGGCGGCGGCCTGCCTGGTCCTGTTGCTGCCGTCTGCGGCTGGACAGGCCGCGGTGATCGTGCTGGCCGGTCTGGTCGGGCTGGTCTGTTGCCGGGTGCCGCGGGACGGCACGCACGAGCCATTGCCCATCGCCATAGGCCATCGCGCTGGCCTCTTGTGGTTGTCAGCATTCCTGGCGCTTCTGCTGGGTTTGCCGATACTCGCGGCGCTGTTGCCGTGGCATGCGCTGCAGATAGTGGACGCCTTCTATCGCGCCGGAGCGCTGGTTTTCGGTGGTGGCCATGTCGTGTTGCCGCTCCTGCAAGCGGCGGTGGTGCCGAGCGGCTGGGTCGCCCAGGACGTCTTCCTGGCCGGCTATGGCGCCGTCCAGGCGGTGCCCGGTCCCCTGTTCACGTTTGCCGCCTTTCTGGGGGCTTCGATGCCGGAGCCGTATTCCGGCTGGCTTGGCGGGATGTTGTGCCTGTTGGCGATCTTTGCCCCCTCGTTCCTGCTGGTGGCGGGCGTCCTGCCGTTCTGGGAGGGTTTGCGCCGCAGCCGGCATACCCAGGCCGCGCTGGCCGGCGTCAATGCGGCGGTCGTGGGATTGCTGCTGGCGGCGCTGTATCAGCCGGTCTGGACCGGCGCCATTGGGCAGGCTCCCGACTTCGGCCTGGCGCTTTCGGCGTTTGTCGCGCTGGTGTTCTGGAAATGGTCACCCTGGCTGGTCGTTGTCGCCAGTGCCAGCACAGCCTGGCTGCTCGATGCGGCAGGCCTCATGGGCTGAGGCGGCAGCAGTCCGGATTATTTCCCACCGTTCGCGATCGGGCGACGGGGAAGGGCACGCGCTCAGGGAGCGTCACGGGATACTGCGCGCACTGTCAACTCGTCAAAGCTGCCCTTGCGGATGTTCCAGCCGGCGAGTTCCGGCAGGCTGAAGAGCGCGCCGCGCAGTCCCTCCGCCAGTCGCAAACCCTGGTCGAAGGGGGCGCTGAGTGTGCCGAAGGCGCTGACGCCCAGCGCGTAGCCGAGATTGAGGCTGCCCAGCAGAGGGCGGGCCCAGGGCGGTTGCCGCTCGGTGAAGAAGAGAAATGCCGAGTCACCTGCACGGGACTCATAGACCGACGAACTCAGGGTCATGCTTTCACGGATCGCTGTCAGCCAGTCGTCATGGGCCGCCAGCAGTCGTTCGATTGCACGATGGCGGAAGGCCGGCAGGTGTCGCACGGCCTGGGCTCGATAGCGCTGGCGGGCCAGCTCGAAAAAGCGAAATGGAATGAAGCCTTGCTCCGCCCCGGGCTCGATATATGCGCCCAGCGCGGCGCGAATGGCGGGCGTGTCCGGAAAGCTGCTGTGGATGGCCCGCGCCAGTTCGGTCACACAGTTGCGGGTCAGCAGCTGGTAACCATAATGCGCGCGGAGACGAGCCAGAAAGGCAGCGGCCTGTTCCTCCGCCTGACGCGGCCAGTGGTCCAGCTCGGCGTGGCCGACAGTCGGCAGAGGCGGGCGGATGTAGCCCAACCCTTCCGGCGGGCCGGCGTCGCGGCTTACCCGCAGGGCCCGCCCGGTTGCCAGCCCCTGTTCGATTTCATGCAGCTCGGAGCCCGCCAGCTCCAGCCGTTGATAGGCTATCTCGTCGGGTTCCGCCGAGGATAGCGCCGCCGCGCGCTGCTGCCGCAAGCGCTCGTGGAGCCGCTCGGCCAGCATAATCAGGGCCGCCCGGTCCTCAGCCGAGAGCTCGCGCAGTTCGGAGGCCGGTCGGGACGGCAGGATATCGAGCACCAGCAGGTGTCCGCTGTCCAGCGTGGCGCCGACGGCCTCCAGACGGGCCAGGGCCAGCAGCAGAGCCGGTCCGCCGGCAGGGGATTCCCGCGCCAGCTCAGCAAGGATGGTTGCCTGCAACTGTTCGCGGTAACGCGCCAGCACCACCCGTTCGGGTGCGGTCAGGCTTGCCTGCCCGGGTGGCAGCAGCCGCGATACGTCGATGAGTCGATCCTCGGCCACCGCCCAGCCCCCCTGCATGGCGTTGACGGCGAACCAGCGCGCGCCGACGTCGGTCAGGCGTTCGGAGAAGGTGAGCGGATAACGCGGATAGCGATCCGGTGCCAGGCTGGCGTCGGATCGGCCGTGAACGGGCTGATAGCGCAGCGATTGCAGCCGGTGCCGGTAGCGCGACTGCAGGTTGGCGAGATAGCGGGGGCCCTCGCGTTCGCACAGCTGTTCCCGCAGCCTGCTCAGGGTCGCGGACTGCGATATCGGGGCAAAGAAGCCGGCGCCGGGCATGAGCAGGGGCTCATCGTCCCGCCAGGACTTCAGCAGCCGGATGTCGCGTTGCAGGTCCTCAAGATGTTCGACCTGTCGGCTCTGCACCAGATACAGCAGATTCAGCCGTTCCCGGATGCGTTCGGCGTCCTCGGTCCGAACACTCAGGCGGACGAGATCAATGCTGCGGTTCTCGAGATCGTTGTAGACGAAGCGGAAGCGTTCCCAGCCGTCCCGGGCGAGGCGGGTGTAGCCACGATCATTCTGGTAGTGGTAGACCGTGTCGCCCAGCCGGAGCGCCGTATGACCGCCACTGGAGCCATCGACGTTGGCATCGATGTAGAGCAGATCGAGCGTATCGGCAACGGCGTCAGGCTCCCCGGCGCAGAGGCTCAGGCCCGCCAGCAGGGCCAGCCACAGCCGGGAACGGGCCTGCCCCCGCAACCTAGTAGCGGTAGCCTTCCTGGATCAGCTTCAGGGCGTCCTTGTTGCCGGCGAGGACATTGGCCAGGAAGGACTGGTTGGCGACCTCTTCCTTGGCGATGCCGGCCTTCTTCAGGCCCTTACCGATCCCGTAATAGGTGGCCTTTTCCTGCGCCCAGTTGCTGATCTTGTACTGGCGGGCGGTCCGGCTCAGGGCATTGGGAAATTCCGCCGAGGTCATCGAGGAGCCGGCAATGGAGTAGGTCAGGTTGGCGACGTCGTCACGGTAGGGAAGCTTGTCCTTGCCCACCCCGCCCTTGGGACTGGAGGATTCGGAACTGGAGGTAACCGAACCGGAGCTGGATTCCAGCGATTCCGAAATCGAGGCGCTGGAGTAGGAGAAGGAGCAGCCGGCCAGACTCATCGCCAGCAGGGCGGCCAACGCACAGGACCCGAACGTTGGCGAAATTTTCAGGGTTATCGGCATCGGCGTGGCAACCATGGGCAGTGAAGGGGGATCAGCGGCGGCGGTAGAGCGGTTCCGCCGTATCGGCGGCAGCCTGATAGGTTACGGTAAATTCGCTGAAAGCCTTGAGCCTGTCGTCAAGGTCGCTTCCCTCCGGGAATTCGAAGGCATCGACCCCCACCCGTTGCAGGAAATACATCTGATCGCGCAGAAAGTCGCCGCGGGCGCGGATTTCGCCGGTGAAATCCAGGCGATCGCGCAGTAGCCGGGCCTGCGAGAAGGCGCGCCCGTCAGTGAAGAGGTGCATGTCCAGCACGATCAGCGGCAGGGTGTCGAGATCCGACGCCAGCGCCTCCGGTGCGTCGGCGGCAGCTAGCCGCACACCCACGGGCTGGCCATGGGTCACCAGCTCGGCTTTGTGCCCCAGCCAGCGTGCCAAGGTGACGGTGAAGGGGCTCCGGCCATCCGGGATGACTTCGTCGTCCAGGTGTACCCAGGGATCGGATACCGGCAGGCCATTCTTAATGACTGACATAGACGCGCTCCTGGAAAGGCTTGATCCCGGTGCGGCGAACGGTGTCGAGGAAGCTCTCGTCGCCTTCGCGCAGGTCGCGATAGGTGAGGAAGATGCGTTCCATCACGCCGGTCACGTCCGCCCTGGCCACCGAGGGGCCGAGCCGCTCGCCCAGCGCGGCATCGTTGCTGGAGGAGCCGCCGAGGGTGATCTGGTACCACTCCTCGCCTTTCTTGTCGACGCCGAGGATGCCGATGTGCCCGACCGTGTGATGGCCGCAGCCGTTCATGCAGCCGGAAATGTTGATGCGGATGTCGCCGAGATCGTAGAGGTAATCCAGGTTATCGAACAGGTTCTGGATACCGTTCGCGACCGGAATCGAGCTGGCATTGGCCAGCGAGCAGAAATCCAGCCCCGGGCAGGTGATCATGTCGGTCACCGTGCCGACGTTGGGCGTTGCCAGGTGCAGCTGTCGCAATTGTTCCCACACGGCGGGCAGGTCGCACTGGCGAACGTCCGCCAGTACCAGGTTCTGGGTATGGGTGACCCGCACCTCGCCGAAGCTGTGGCGGTCGGCCAGGTCTGCCACGGCCTCCATCTGTTGTTCGCTGAGGTCGCCGGGCGGCGTGCCATGCGGCTTCAGGGACAGGAACACGACACGGTAGCCGGGCATTTTGTGCGCCACGGTGTTGTGGCGATACCAGGCGGCGAAGTCGGCACGGGTATGCTTGAGCGTTTCCACATCGATGTCGACCGCCGCAAGATTTTCATAGGGTGGCGGCTGGAAGAAGGCGCTGACCCGGTCGATTTCAGCCTGATCGAGCAGCAGCTCGTTGCGGATATGCTGCCACTCAGCCTCAACCATCTCGGCGAACTTCTCCGCACCGGTCTCCTTGACCAGGATCT
This sequence comes from Methyloparacoccus murrellii, assembly GCF_054657115.1. Lineage (NCBI taxonomy): Bacteria > Pseudomonadati > Pseudomonadota > Gammaproteobacteria > Methylococcales > Methylococcaceae > Methyloparacoccus > Methyloparacoccus murrellii. The sequence continues at coordinate 9,499 of NZ_BAAHXD010000063.1, forward strand.
TGATCCGTGCCTTGAACTTGTTGTCGCGTCGCCCATGGCGGTTGTAGACGCGCAGGATAGCCTCGAGGTAGGAGAGCAGGTGCCGCTTTTCCAGGAACGGCCGGATGACCACGCCAATCATCGGGGTCCGTCCCAGGCCGCCGCCCACCAGCACCTCGAAACCGGTTTCACCCCGCTCGTTCCTTGCCAGTTGCAGACCGATGTCGTGGACCTGGGTCGCCGCACGATCGCGCTGGGCGCCGCTGACGGCGATCTTGAACTTGCGCGGCAGGTAGGCGAATTCCGGGTGCAGGGTCGACCACTGGCGGATGATCTCGCAATAGGGGCGGGGATCCTCGAGCTCGTCCGCGGCGACGCCGGCCAGATGGTCGCTGGTGGTGTTGCGGATGCAGTTGCCGCTGGTCTGGATGGCGTGCATCTGCACTGTTGCCAGATTGGCCAGGATGTCGGGCACATCTTCCAGCTTTGGCCAGTTGAACTGGATGTTCTGGCGCGTCGTGAAGTGGCCATAGCCCTTGTCATAGGTGCGGGCGATGTGCGCCAGCATGCGCAGCTGGCGCGAGGCCAGCAAACCGTAGGGTATGGCGATGCGCAGCATGGGGGCGTGACGCTGCAGGTAAAGCCCGTTCATGAGTCTGAGCGGACGGAACTGGTCTTCGGTCAGTTCGCCGGCCAGGAAACGGCGGGTCTGTTCCCGGAACTGAGCGGCGCGCTCGTTGACCAGGGTCTGGTCGTATTCGTCGTATTGGTACATGGATCGTTGATGGTCAGGGCTGACAGGCCCTTGGGCAAGTCGTGAAATATACACTGCCCGGCAGTCGGCCAAAAACAGCAGGCACTAATGCAGCAGCATGCCGTAGGTTCGGGTCACGCTCCGCCAGGCCACGCCGCGGCAGGATCGGCGCGACTCTCGGCATTTGGCGGCCGGGCGGTCAGGGGATGGCAAATGCATTGTTTCGCCTTGCGCAGTACAAATCACCTATAATGCCGGGTTAATTTTGGGGCGCGGCAGGGTGATGCCGTTGCGATGCCGTTTTTCTGAAACTTTCATGAGGATGTCGCCTTGATCCGTTTATTGTTGTTGCTGGCAACGCTACTGATGATCCCCGAGTTGGCGTCCGCCGAGGAATCGGCCAACCTGGGCCTGACCGGCACGCAGCGGGGCCTCTATTGCGTCCTGATCTTCATCATTTCCTATGCCTTCGTGATGACGGAGGAATTCACGCATCTGCGCAAGTCCAAGCCGGTCATCCTGGCGGCGGGCATCATCTGGGCCCATGTCGCCTATCTCGCCTCCAGCAATGGCGTCCCTGCCGAGCAGGTGCACAAGGCTTTCGAGCATAACCTCAAGGAATATGCCGAACTGTTCCTGTTCCTGCTGGTGGCGATGACCTACATCAACGCCATGGCCGAGCGTAACGTGTTCGAGGCGCTGCGCTCCTGGCTGGTGAGCCGCAAGTTCGGCTATCGCAAGCTGTTCTGGATCACCGGCGTCATCACTTTCTTCCTGTCCTCCGTGGCTGACAACCTGACCTCTGCCCTGCTGGTTGGCGCCGTGGTCATGGCGGTGGGCGCCAACAGCCCGGCCTTTGTCGCCCTGGGTTTTGTCAACCTGGTCAGCGCGGCCAATGCCGGCGGCGCCTTCAGCCCATTCGGTGACATCACCACGCTGATGGTCTGGCAGGCCGGCAAGGCGGAATTCTTCGACTTCTTCGAGCTGTTCATCCCGTCAGTGGTCAATTTTGTGGTCCCTGCGGTCATGATGCATTTCGCCATTCCGGATGAAACCCCGTCCTTCCCCGAGGAGGCGCAGGTTCAGATGAAGCCTGGCGCACTGGTGATCTGCGGCCTGTTTGCCCTGACCATCGCCACCGCCGTCAGCTTCAAGCAGTTCCTGCACCTGCCGCCCTTCATGGGCATGATGGTGGGGCTCTCGTTCCTGATGCTGTTCGGCTACCGTCTGCAGCTGCTTTACAGCCGCAGCGAGGAGAACAAATTCGACGTTTTCGCCAATGTACGCGATTCCGAGTGGGACACCCTGCTGTTCTTCTTCGGCGTGGTCTTCGCGGTGGGTGGGCTCGGCTACATCGGCTATCTGGAACTCGCTTCCGCAGCCATGTATGACGGCCTGGGCGCCACGACCGCCAACGTTCTGGTCGGCCTCCTGTCGGCCATCGTCGACAACATTCCGGTCATGTTCGCGGTGCTGAACATGAACCCCGACATGGAGCTCTACCAGTGGCTGCTGGTGACCCTCACCGCTGGCGTGGGCGGTACGCTGCTCTCGGTCGGCTCGGCAGCCGGCGTGGCCTTGATGGGCACCTCCCGCGGGATGTACACCTTCTTCAGCCACCTGAAGTGGACGCCTGCCATCGCCGTCGGTTATGCGGCTTCAATCGTGGTGCATTACTGGATCAACCACTAGTCGGTTTTCGCCGGACGCTACCGGACAACGAAAGCCCCGCAGCTCCCCGGCTGCGGGGCTTTTTCGAGCCTGCAGCTTTTTGTCGACGCCCGATTTCTCAAGCAGCCATCCGCTTTTCGAGTTCCTAGGGTGACCGGTAATTCGGCCCGGAATGCCGCCTGACCGGGTTGCCGTAGGTCTTGATGTGATCGAACGCGTCGGCCTTGGCCTTTTCCGGGGGCGATGGCGGCAGCCGTTGACCTGCTCGATCCTGAGCGAGCGGAAGAGGCTTTCCATGCGGCGTTGTCGCCGCCCGGGTCGTATTGGCTGTCTCGAACTCCGGGGGCAGGCATTCTCACCTGTCGACATGGACCGCCGCGTCGGCTTCCAGTCTGCGGCGCCAGGTCGCCATGGTCGGGGCAGGCATCCATGCTGGGTGGTGAATGCGTACACGCCTGGTTGGCCAGTCCACTCGCATCGAACGGTGATTGGACAAGCAGGATGCGCGGCCGAAGCCGGTGAACTCTCCGGTTTGTCTATGTTTTTGATAAATCTTGTTGGCCAGCCCTAAGCAAGGAGAGTCACGATGTCTCTAAACGATCAATGTGCAAGTCGAGTCAGGCTTCCGGCAGTCATCCTTGCCCTCTGGCTCGGTGGTGCTTCTTTGGTGGCCTACTCAGATTCATCAAGGATGGCCTCCGGTCAGCTTCCCGTCCACCTGCATGCGATCAACTCCCGGGTCGCGACGGCTCCTCCCCCAAAGCCGATCCCCGACGATGAGTCCGGCCACATCAGGACTGGCTTGCCATTCAAGAATCCACCCATGATATCCAGCCGGCGGGGAGTCCTGGAGATGCGCCTCAACGCCGGCGCGAAGCCTGTCAGGATCAGTGGAAAAAAGGTCAATGCCCGTGTCTATGCCGCCTCGGCGCATGGCAAGGATTACCCCTATGCGTTCATGCCGCCAACGCTTGTTCTGGATCCGGGCGACAACCTGAGGATCAATCTGGCCAACCGGCTTGGTGAGCCGACCAATCTGCATACACATGGTTTTTTCATTTCGCCCAGCGGTAACCAGGACAATATTTTTGTCGACCTGATTTCAGGGAAGTCAATTCTCTACAACTACTATCTGCCGCAAGGTCTATCGCCCGGCTCATACTGGTATCACCCTCACTATCATCCCCTGGTCGAGGAGCAGGTGTTTGGAGGGCTGTCTGGGTTCATCTATATTCGAGGTATTGAGGCGCTGCTGCCGCCCGATCTTCGCCGAGTGACTCATCAGTTCCTGGGCCTCAAGGACTTCCAAGTCAATCGCTCGAATTCCATTCCTTCAGAAAACATCAACTCGGACAGCCCTACCCATCGAACCATCAATGGCCTTGTGCAGCCGGTGATGACAATGCGGCCAGGTGAAACACAGCTGTGGCACCTCGGCAATTTGAGCGCTGATATCTGGTACGATCTGGAAATGCCGGGATTGACGTTCAGTGTGATCGCCGTCGATGGTAACCCGGTTGACAAGGTTCAGGAAGCCACGACTCTGTTGATGCCACCCGCCAGGCGGTTTGATGTTCTCGTCCAGGCAAGGCACGCGGGAATCTATCAACTGATTACCCGCGAGATGACGACGGGGCCAGATGGAGACACCTATCCTCGGACCTTGATGGCAACCCTGAGTGTCAGGGGTACTCCCGTCGCACCGGTCGCCTTACCAGAACAAATTCAGCCGTTGGACAATCTTGCTGATGCCATCGTCAGTCGTCGGCGGGTCTTTGAGCTTAGTGAGAACACCATCACGGGACAATTCTTTATCAACGAAAAGGAATTTGATCCTAACCACGTAGACGCCACTCCCGTTATCGGCACCGTTGAAGAATGGGTATTCAGGAATCGCTCACAGGAACTGCACCCGATTCATGTCCATGTGAATGATGCGCAAGTCATGAGCGTCAATGGTGTTCCTCAACAGGCCAATTCGTGGCTGGATACGATACCGATACCATATGCCACGCAGAATACCTCTGGCATATTTGTGCCCGGTGAGGTTGTCATGCGGTTAAGGTTCCGCCAATTCATCGGTCCCTATGTCTTCCACTGTCATATACTGGCCCATGAGGACAACGGCATGATGACGGTCATCAATGTGACGAGCCCGGATTCGGAGTAGAGGGCAGGGGCAGACCATCGCTGGAAAGGTGCCAGGGACAGATGCCTTGGCCCTTGCCCAGGATCGACCAATCTCTGGGAAAATGTCTTGTCGCTGAAGAGCCGGCTGTACAGCCGAGAACAGAAAGTCAGCCTGCTCTCAGGCTAGCTTTTTTCCGAATCCCACGCCTGCCGGGGTTTCCGGCAGGCGAAGCTGTGACGGCGGGTCAGCAAGCCTCGGGTTTCGTCCTGCCGTGTCGATTTCCCCCTGTTCCTGGCGGCGGCGCGGACTCTCAATAACGATATT
>NZ_BAAHXD010000064.1:0-14214 GCF_054657115.1 Methyloparacoccus murrellii
TTGGCATCCTGCCTGACGGGCGAAAGTCAGGCCGATGTCATCGCAGACGGCCGGCCCCGCTCAAGGCAGGGTTTGGCCGCCACCGGAAACGGCTGTCAGTTCTTCTTCAGCCGCATGACGCCCATGGCCTTGAGGGTCAGGCGCTCGTAGGTGGGCTCGCTGATGCCCTTGCGGACCTTGCGGATGAAGTACTTTTCGTAGGCGATCTTGGCCCAGTGCACCCAGCGGCCCTGCGAGGCCCACTGCACGTTGCGCGGCGGGATCTGCGGCATGGCCAGGAAGGCGACGCCGGAATCGCCGAAATCGGCCAGGCACAGCGCGTTCCAGGTGCCTTTCTCGGCCGGTTCCTTGCCGTCCAGCTCGGCCCGTATGTTGTGCGCCGTGGCGGTCACCATCGACTCGATCATGTAGCCGGTCTTTGGTGTGCCGGTCGGTACCGGGGTCTGCTCCAGCGGCGGGATGGCGATGCAGACGCCGACCGAGTAGACATTCTTGAAGGTGGGGTTGCGCTGGTGTTCGTCGACGATGACGAAGCCGCGCGGGTTGACCAGTCCCTCGATGCCCATGAGACCGTCGACGCCCTTGAAGGCCGGCAGCATCATGCTGTGCTTGAACGGCAGTTCATGCTTCTTCTTTTCCTGGCCGTTCTCGTCGAACTCGGTCACGTGCATTATGCCGGCCTCGATCCTGTCGACCTTGGCGTTGCAGATCCAGTTGATGTGCTTCTCGCGCAGCTCGCTCTCCAGCAGACCCTTGGTATCGCCGACGCCCCCCAGCCCCAGGTGCCCGATGTAGGGCTCGGAGGTGACATAGGTCATTTTCACCTTGTCGCGGATCTTGCGCCGGCGCAGGTCGGTCTCGGCGATGAACAGGTATTCGTAGGCCGGGCCGAAGCAGGAGGCGCCCTGGACCGCGCCGATGATGATGGGGCCGGGATCCTTGACGAAGTCGTCCCAGAACCTGCCGGATTCGCCGGCGTGGTCGACATGGCAGACCGATTGGGTGTGGCCGTCGGGGCCAAGCCCCGGCACCTCATCGAAGGCCAGCTTGGGGCCGGTGGCGATGATCAGGAAGTCGTAGTCGACCAGGGTGCCATCGGCCAGCTCGACCCGGTTTTCGGCGGGCTTGAAGCGGGTGACCTTGGCCTGGATGAAGCCGATGCCCTTCTTCTCGAACACCGGCGCCAGCTCGACCTTGATGTCGTCCGGCTTGCGCCAGTTGACCGCCACCCAGGGGTTGGAGGGTACGAAGTGGAAGGTGGGCGTATCGGCGATGACGACGACCTCGTCCTGTTTGCGGGCGTTTTCCTTCATTTCGAAGGCCATGGGGATGCCGCCGATGCCGGCGCCGACGATGACGATTTTGGCCATGATGAACTCCTCGGTGGTTGTGATGGCGAGAGTGCTTGGTGTTGTTATGGATCAGTGGCAGGGGCTGGCTTCGCCGCCGGACTTGGCGCCCAGTTTCTTCAGTATCAGCTCCAGCGGGCAGAACCGGGTGAAGCCGCTCTGCAGCAGGTTGGCCCCGACGAAGGCGGTGAACCAGAGCCAGTTGGGGCTGTGGAACAGGGGGCTGGCCTCGACGCCCAGGCTCAGCGAGAGCAGGACGAAGAAGCCGGCGACGATGCGGACGATGCGGTCGGTGGTCATGGAGGGTCTCCGGTGCGGTCAGGAAGTGGGTGCGGCCTTGCCGCGGTTCAGCAGGAAGTACACCACGGGCACGACGTACAGCGAGAACGCCGTCGAGGCGAAGATGCCGAAGATGAAACTCCAGGCCAGTCCCGAGAAGATCGGGTCCAGGGTGATGATGAAGGATCCGAACAGCGCCGCGCCGGCGGTCAGGAAGATGGGCCGCATGCGGGTGGCGCCGGCCTCGATCAGGGCCTCGATCAGCGGCGCGCCCTGCTCGCGCAGTCGCTGGATGAAATCGATGAGGATGATGGAGTTGCGCACCACGATGCCGGCCAGGGCGATCATGCCGATCATGGCCGTCGCCGTGAACAGGATCGGGTTGTCGTAACCCGCCACCGGTTCGGTGAACAGCGCGTTCAGCAGCCAGAAGCCGGGCATGATGCCGATCACGGTCAGCGGAATCGCCACCATGATGATCAGCGGCATGCCCAGCGAGCCGGTCTGCGCCACCAGCAGCACGTAGATCATCAGCAGCGCCGCGCCGAAGGCCAGCCCGAGATCGCGGAACACGTCGACGGTGATCTTCCATTCGCCCTCGCCGGCCAGGTCGACGCTGTAGCCATCCGGCAGCGGCTGCCGCTCGCGGATGTCACCCCAGTCCAGCACCGCTTCCACCGGCTCGCGGCCGACCATTTCGGCAATGACGTAGTTCAGGCGCCGCAGGTTCTTGTGGTAGATGGTGAGGTTGGCCGGTTCCTCGGTGGCGGTGCCGATCTCGCCCAGCGGGATCAGCGATCCGTCGCCGCCGCGCACGCGCAGGGTTTCCAGATCGGCCAGGGACGACCGCTGTTCCCGTGGCAGGCGGATGTGGATATCCAGTGGCTGGCGTTCGCCGGTAGCATGGACGATGCCGGCGCTTTCCCCGGCCAGGGCCGTGCGCAGGGTACGGGTCACCTCGGCCACGGTTACCCCGTGCAGGGCCGCCTGCTGCCGGTCGAGCCGGAAATGGACGACGGTCTGTGGCTCGTCGACATAATCGTCGACGTCGACCACGCCGCGGATGCCGGTCACCTCCGCGCGCACCTGCTCGGTGACCTTGGCCAGTGCGGTATTGTCCGCGTCCAGCGGCCCGTAGACCTCGGCGACGAAGGTCGACAGCACCGGCGGTCCGGGCGGACTCTCGACGATCTTGACGTTGGCGCCGTGCGCCCTGGCGATGCGCTCGATGTCGGGGCGGATGCGCAGGGCGATCTCGTGGGACTGATGCTCGCGGCGTTCCTTGGGCAGCAGGTTGAGGCGGATGTCGGCCTGGTGCGGCGCCTGGCGCTGGTAGTAGTGCCGCACCATGCCGTTGAAGTCCATTGGCGAGTTGTCGCCGACGTAGGTTTCGAAATCGGTCACCTCGTTGATCCGGGCGAGGTAGTTGCCCAGTTCCCGCGCCACGGCGTCGGTGTTTTCCAGGGTGGTGCCGCGCGGCAGGTCGATGACCAGCTGCAACTCGTTCTTGTTGTCGTAGGGCAGCAGCTTCAGCGGCACGATGCGGTACACCGCCAGCAGCGCGGAGGCGACGAAGGCCACCAGCACCAGCAGCAGGAAGACGCGCGCGGCATTCGGCGCTTCCAGCAGCGGGCGCAGGGTGCAGTCGTAGAACCGCCACAGTCCGGAGGCGCGGGGGTCCTCCAGCTCGCCCTTGCCCCACTCGTGCTTGAGCAGGTGGAAGGTGGCCCAGGGCGTGACGGTAAAGGCGACCAGCAGCGACATCAGCATCGCGACCGGCACGTTGAAGGCCATCGGCGCCATGTAGGGACCCATCATGCCGGTGATGTAGAACATCGGCAGGAACGACACGATGACGGTGAAGGTGGCGAAGATGGTCGGCGGCCGCACCTCGTCGATGGCGGTCAGCGCCGCTTCCAGCGGCGGCTCCCGGCGCAGCTTGAAGTGGCGGAAGATGTTCTCGACGTCGACGATGGGATCGTCGACCAGCAGGCCCAGCGACAGGATCAGCGCAAACAGGGTCACGCGGTTGATGGTGTAGCCGAAGATCAGGTCACAGAGCAGGGTCACGCCCAGGGTCATCGGCACCGCCAGCGCGACGATGAAGGCTTCCTTGGGGCCCAGGGCGAAGGCCAGCAGGATGACGATGGTGACGATGGCGATCAGCAGATGCTTCACCAGCTCGTTGACCTTGTGGTTGGCGGTCTCGCCGTTGTCGCGGGTGACCGTGACGGTGACCTCCTCGGGGATGATGTCCCCGCGCAATGCGCGGGCGGTCTCGATGACCTGCGCGGCGACGGCCACGGCATTGGCGCCCTTGCGCTTGGCGATGCCGATGGTGACCGCCTGGCGCAGCTCGCCCGGCCGCGGTGGGGTGACCTCCGCCTGTTCGCCACCGTCCCCGGCCTGCACGGTCCTGCTCTCGGCCGCTGCCTGGCCGAAGCCGATGCGGGTGTAGCGCTGGACCTCGGCGGGGCCGTCCTCGATACGGGCGACGTCGCGCAGGTAGACCAGCCGCCCGTCCCGGCTGCGGACCGGCGTGCCGGCCACGTCCTCGACGCGGGTGAAGGCGGGGCCGGCGTCCAGCCGGACGCTGCGGTTGGCCTGCTCGAAGCGGCCGGCCTGGATGTTGACGTTGGCGGCCTGCAGCGCCTGCAGCAGGTCGGTCAGGGTCAGACCATGCGCCGCCAGCCGGGCCGGGTCGGGATAGACCTGCACGCGCCGCGGTTCGCCGCCGGTGACGACGATGCGGCCGGCGTCCTCGACCAGGGCCAGCTTGTCCTTCATCTCGTCGGCCAGGCGGCGCAGCGCGGCGCCATCATAGGCAGGATCGCTGGCGGACAGCGTCAGGGTGACGATGGGCACGTCGTCGATCTCGACCGGTTTGACGCTCCAGTTGGCCACCACCGGCGGGATGCGGTCCTGATTGGACATCAGCTTGTTCCAGACCTTGACCAGGCTGTCCTCCCTGTCCTCGCCGACGAAGAAGCGCACCGTCACCAGGGCCTGGTTTTCCTGCGAGGTCGAGTAGACGTACTCGACGCCGTCGACTTCCCGCAGCATGGATTCCAGCGGCGTCGCCACCAGTTTTTCCACTTCCTCGGCGGAGGCGCCGGGTGCCACGACGAGAATGTCCGCCACCGGCACGACGATCTGCGGTTCTTCCTCGCGCGGGGTCAGCACCAGCGCGGCGAAACCCGCCAGGAAACTGGCGATCAGCAGCAGCAGCGAGAGCTTGGAGGTGATGAACAGCTCGACGATGCGGGAGGTCAGCCCGCGCTCGGGTGGCTGGGCGATGCCGCTCATCGGTGCTCACCCGCGACCAGGATGGCGTCGCCCTCGTTCAGCCCGGACAGGATTTCCACGGCATCGCCGTGGCGCTTGCCGGTACGGACATGGCGCAGCCGCTGCTTGCCGTCGACCACCAGCCGCACGCTTTCCAGCTGACCGATGCGCGTCACGGCGGCGGCCGGCGCCAGCAGGACCGATTCACGGCCGCAGGCCTGTTGCAGCCAGGCGAAGGCGCCCGGCTGCGCGTCCGAGCCGGCCGGCAGCCGGGCCTTGGCCAGCACGGTGCGGGTGTCCGGGTCGCTGGAAGGCTCGATCTCGTCGAGGATGGCCCGCAGCTCGCGCGGCGGGTTGCCGAGCCGGACGCCAAGGGGCTTGCCGATCGCCAGGAAGGGGGCGCAGGTCGACGGCACGTGCGCCTCGACACGCAGGGTATCGGCCTGCAGCAGTGTGAGGACCGGCATGCCGGGCAGGGCCATGTCGCCGGGTTCCTGATGGCGGCGTTCGACAACGCCGTCGTAGGGCGCCTGCAGGACGGTCTCGCCCAGATGCGATTCGATCTCGCGGATGACCTGGCGGGCCTGCTCGACCTGGGCCTGTTCGGCCTTGGCGACCGCCAGCGCGGCGTCGAGCGCCTGCCGGGTGGCGGCCTCGCGCTGGTAGAGATTCTGCAGCCGGGTGGCGTCGGCGCGTGAGCGGGTGGCGCTGGCCTCGGCCGCGACCAGGCCGCTGCGGGCCTGCGCCAGCCGGGCCTGGGTCTCGGTCGGATCCAGCCGGACCAGAACCTGGCCGCGCCTGACCGGCTGGCCGGTATGCGCCGTGATCTCGAGGATACGGCCCGGCACCTTCGGGGCGATCTGGATCACCTTCAGCGCCGCGACCGTTGCCGGCCAGCTGAACAGGGCCTCGGTGTCGCGGCGTTCCACCCGCACCAGCTGGCCGCCGGCCGGCTGCTCCCCGGCCACCGCCCCGGCGATGCCGGGGCTGGCCTTGTGCTCGAAGGCGCCTTCCAGCCACATCAGCAGCAGGACCATACCGATCGTCGTGGCGAGGATGCGGAGCAGGGTGGTTCGGGGCGAGGTTTGCTGGGCGTGCGACATGCGATGGCCTAATTCAGTGTCGGGGCGTTTGCGGCGGGTTGCCTGGCTCGGTTGCGCTCTCCGGCGGGCCGGAACGATGGGCGGCGAAGGACAGCGCCGGCAATGCCGGGCAGGTGAAGGCCAGCGGGCTGTCGCCGGTCTTCTGGATCAGCTGGATACCTGCACTCATCGCCAGTGCCCTACCGCCTGCTGGAGTTGCGCCTCGGCGACCTGGGCTTCGAAACGAGCCACGATCGCCCGCAGCGTTGCCGCCGCCCGATCCGTTTCGGCCTCGAGATAGCGCGTGACGGTGGCCGTGCCGCCGTGATACTGCTCGTTGACCAGCCGCAGGGCTTCCTCCGCCGAGGTGGCGCCGGCTTCCGCCACCGCCACGCGTTCCAGCGCCTGTTCCAGGGTGGAATAGGCCTGACGCACCTCGTTCTCGATGTCCAGCCGGATTTTCTCCTCCACCGCCTGGGCCTCGACCAGCCGGCGCTCGGCCGCCGAGATGCGGGCCTGGATGGCCCCGCCGGCGAACAGGTCGTATTCGGCGTTGATGCCGATGCTGGCGTTGTCCTTGTAGGTGGACGGATCCAGGGTGCGGCTGTTGGAGCCGTAGGCGGCATAGGCATTGATGCGCGGCAGGTTGGCGCCGTTGGCGGCATCGAGTTCGTGCTGGCGGATCTGCACCTGATGGGCGGCGGCCTGCATTTCCGGGCGCTGGCTCAGGGCCAGGTCGAATGTCTTCAGCAGGTTGTCCTTGAGCTGCGGCAGCGGCAGTTCGGTTTCGCGCAGTGCCGGCAGTTCGTTCTTCGATTCGCCGATCAGGGTCTTGAGCGCCGAGCGCGACAGGTTGATGGCATTGCGCGCCTGCAATTCGTTTTCCCGTGCCGCCTTGGCGCGCACTTCCAGCGACAGCACATCGGCGCGCAGCGCGACGCCCTCGTTCACCCGTGCGCGGGTCATTTCCATTTCCTGCTCCACGGTGGCGACCGAGCGCTGGGCCACCGCCATCTGCCTGGGTGCTGAAAGCACGGCGTAATAGGCCGAGGTGACCGCCGCCGCCAGGCGGTTGCGCACGGCGGCATGCTCCAGCTCGGTGGCGGCGACGCCCAGTTCCGCGGCCTTCTTCAGGTAGTCGTCCTGGCCGCCGCGATACAGGTTGATGCTGCCGATGACCTCGGGGCGGAAGTTCTCGACCCAGCCCGGGTTGTTGATCTGGCCATCGAAGTCGGCGGGATTGGCGCTGAAGCGCCGCTGGGCGACGATGTACGAGAAGGCCAGCGCCGGGTTGCTGGTGTAGTCGTAGCCCACCCGCGCCGTGACCTTGGGGTAGAAGCCGGCGGCGACTTCCGCCACGCGCGATTCAGCCTGACCGATGCGGGCCTCTGCGGCCTTGAGATCGGGATTCTGGGCGAAGGCGAGATCGATGGCGTCGGCCAGGCTGAGTGTTGGCGAGGCATGCGCCCTGGCCGCGGCGGCCCGGCCCTCGCTGGGCGCGCCGGCAAAGCCGAGGATCAGGGCGGCCAGCAGACAGCTGCCCGCGACGGACTGGCGCCGGTTACTCATGTCGGCAGGCGCCCCGGCGGCGCGGAGGACGGGGGAAGGACATTCGCAGAGAACATGGAGCCGTCGATCTCATAAATATCAGAATTTAATTATAGACTCTGATCTCCTCGCGAGGGAAGCGGTCCGCCTGCCGGCAGGGTGCTCCCGGCCCGTGGCTGTCAGCTGTCCCGGCTCGCCAGACGCCGGAGGGCGGCAGGATCAAGCAGTTCCACCATGCCCCGCCTCAGTCCGACCCAATGACGATTTTCCCAGCGCTTCAAATGCCGCGACACGACTTCCCGGGCGCTGCCGATCGCGATCAGCAGATCCTGCCGGGGCGTCCCCGACCTTGCCCTCGGCCGCGCGCTCCAGCAGCGTGCGGGCCAGCATGCGGCCGACAACACCGGACAGGCACGCCGCTGGACCCTTGAAGATGAAGGTGCGAAAGCAGCGCGATTGCCTCGGCGCCTGATGGAAATCCTCAGCAGGGATGGCCTGCGCGGTCACCGGTGTTTCGGTGATGCCGAGCCCGGGTAATCGTTGGCGCCGGACAGGCAGGAGGTTGTGAGGGTGCAGGGCTGGTGGGTTTGCACCCGGCACAGAAGCATCGCGCGGCCGCTGGGGCGGCATGATCGGCACGCGCATCGCGCCATCCTCGGCAGCCGGGAAGGCTGGAAAGTACCGAGAGCAGATTTCACGAGCAGCCATGCGGGCTCCGGCAAGGTCCAGGCGGGCAGGGCGGCTCTGCCGCACCCAATTCGGGACGTATGGTCGGCCGGGGGCCATGGTCTGTCAAACCCCGTTGTCCGGCCCGGAGCGACGGCCGTCGTGGAAGGCTGATGACCTTGCACGGCGCCCTGTTCCTGAAGTGGCGGCCCGGTGGGCGCTGGACCGGCCCGAGATTGCCGTCATGCCGGTCCGGGATGCGTTCCTCGCCCGTGCGGCAGGCTTCGGGCTATGTCCCCCTTCCTGCTGTTCTCGACCAGCGATCCCGGTTCCAGCCGGCTGACCCTCCGGAATCAGCGTGGTTTTCCTGCCAATCATGCCGCTGCATGGCCGCTGGGTTTGTTGCGTCATCCGGGGCGGCATCACCGAGAAAACGGTTCCGGACGACTCGCATATCCTTTAACTGAAAACAGGAGGCATGCGCATGTGGTGCTTCACCTGGATACTGGGCGTCGGTTTTACGGCGACCTTCGCCGTCATCAAGGCCATGTGGCTGGAATCGGTCTGCGATACCGATACCCATGGCATCGATGCGCCCTGCGAGCGGGCCGCAAACGCCCACGACTGAAAGCCAGCCGGTTCTGGTCGCGCAGGAACGTGCTGCCCCGCCCACGCATCCTCGCCATTGGCGGCGCGGCATGCGAGGTGGCCCATGACGCCCTGGTACTTGCCACCGGGGCCGAGCCCGTCCGGCCGCCGCTGCCAGGCATCGACCTCCCTGCTGTCCATGGCCTGCCGGGGCTGGATGCGAAGATAGCGGCCCATGTCGACTGTAGCGGCTGTTCTCGAAAACCGCTGGCCGCATCCCCGGCGTCCAGGCGGTGGCGGGAGGCGGATGTGGCGCGGCGCATCAATGTCATCACCATGGTGCTGCAGATGGGCGTCACGGTGTTTGATCGCGGGGCGGCCGGGCCTTGTTGCGCGCCGCCATACGGCGCCGCGAAGGGTCCGGTCAACATGGCGGCCATGATGGCCGGCGGCAGCAGCTGGCAGGATTCCCCCGCGGCCGCGAGATCTGGCGCGTCTGCGGGGTCCGCCTGCGCGCTTCCCGTGCCTTGCGTATACTCCGGCAGCACGGCATCCGGGGCAGGGTGCCGAGCGGCGGCATGAATACCTATCGCACCTTGCAAAACCGCGATGCGGATGCCAGATAGGTGAAGGACCGATTCGGGCCGGAACATGAGGTTTTCACATTCACCCGCTTCTGTGCCACTATCTGCCTTCCTGCCGGTTCCGAAACCCCGCCGTCGGCGACGATCCGGCCGTGCCAGCGCCATAACGATTGAACTGGAATGTTGCCCGAGTATCTTAATCATCTCGATGACGACGCGGTCATCGGTATCGACACGGCCTGCGAGCTCCTCGGTTTCAGCAAAACCCAACTGGAGCACTGGGCCCTGAGCAAATCATTCGGGCTACGGAGCGTCGCCCCGAAGATGAAGCGCCAATTCGTTGTCCGCGACTTGCGCGCCTTCCTGGAAGCCCGGAACCGGGCCCTTACCCAAACTGGAGAGTTGAATGCAAAGACCTGAACTGCTGAACGAGCAGGAAGCCAGTCGGCTGATCGGGATCAGCCGCAGCGAGCTCAAACGTCACACCCAGCAGCGTACGTTTGGCCTGCGGCCAAAATTCTGTACCCGCAACGAATGCTTCTACGATCCGAATATTCTGCGGGACTTCCAACGCAACCTCACCGCCCAGAAAGCGGCGGAATCGCTGTTCGGCTCGTCCTGACGAATCAGGGCACAGGTCCGGTCCGCTACCGGCACCGAGTCTCCCGTCCTGCCGTCCAGCGCATGACCCTGTCTCTCCTGCGGAGGTAGATCGTGGCCCATCGCGAGGAATGTCTCCGGCTGGCCGGCATGCACTGCGCCGGTTGCGAGGTGGCCGTCGAGTCCGCCCTGACGTCGCTGCCGGGCGTGCTGACCGCCGAGGCGGATCAGGCCAGCGGCCTGGTGCGGGTCCGCTTCGACGAAACCAGGGTCCGGCTCAGCCAGGTCATCGCCGCCATCGAGGACGCCGGCTACAACGTGGTCCTGGATGCCGCTCCGCTGCCCGGGGTCCATCCTGGCTGGCGACCGTTCGGCAGGGGTATCGTCACCCTGCTGCTGCTCCTGGCGGTCGGGGGCATTGTCTTCTGGGGCAAGAGCCTGATGCCCGGCCTGATGGCGCAGATGCACAGCCCGGATGTCGGCTACGCGATGATCCTGCTGGTCGGTTTTCTCACCGGTTTCCATTGCATCGGCATGTGCGGCAGTTTCGTCGTCTCCTACGCGGCGCCCGCCAGCCGCTACCGGGGCGATCTGGCCTTGCGCCATCTGGCATATGGCGGCGGCAAGACCCTTTCCTACGCGACCCTGGGCGCCGTTTTCGGCGCGCTGGGCGCCCTGTTTACCCTCACGGCGTTCCTGCGCGGGGCCCTGGCCATTGCCGCCGGGCTCTATCTGGTGCTGTACGGCCTGCGCCTCCTGGGCTGGTGCGCCGGGCCGGCATGGCTGAACTGGGCGTTTCCCAAGGCGGTCATGCGTGGCGTCCAGACCGGCATGCGCGCCCAGCCCCGGCCATGGGTGATCGGGCTCCTCAACGGCTTCCTGCTGGGCTGCGGTCCGCTGCAGGCCATGTACATTCTCGCGGCCGGCACCGGCAGTCCCCGGGAAGGCGCCCTGCTGCTGATGTTCTTTGGCCTGGGCACGCTGGGTCCGCTGCTGGGCTTCGGGGTTTTCGCCCACCTGCTGTCGCAGCGCCTGCTGCACGAGATGCTGCGCGTGTCGGGCATTCTTGTGCTACTGATGGGGCTGCTGATGACCGATCGCGGCCTGCGGCTGACGGAGTCCGGTTTCGACCTGGACACCCTGCGCGGACACTGGCGGACACTCATGCAGCACGACACGGCGGCAGGGGACCATGGCGGACACTGAGCCGGGTGACCCTCGCCGGTTCCGGGTCATGCGGCCCTTTCCATTCGACACCGGGTAAACCAAAGGAGGACACATGCGTTCATTCATCATCACCGGTAGCCGGGGCACGGACGATCCCACCATGGCCACGCTGCCGTTCATCGCCGCTAAGGTCACCAAGGAGCAGGGCCACGATGTCGTGCTGTGGCTCTGGAACGAGGCCGTGACCCTGGGGCGCCAGGGGACGGCCGATCATGTGGTGGGCGTCAACCTGCCGCCGCTCGGGGACCTGCTGGCCGCAGTCCAGGCCGCCGGCATCCCGATCTGGGTTTGCGGCGCCTGCGCCGTCGCCCGGCAGATCACGGATGCCGATCTGGTTGCCGGTGCCAGCATCAAGGGCATGCCGGACTACATCGCCGCGGTGGCGGAGCGCGACCGCAACGTGTCTTTCTGACATTCCCCGCCGGCTTGCCGGCGGCCTTCAGCCCGGTACTGGCCCTGATCGGACGGCTGCCGCGGTTGTCGCCGGCACGGCCCGGGTTCTGCCTGAACCGATGCCGGTTCAGGTGGTACGTTCGGGTCGGTAGCGCGAAGGATTGAGGCTGTGCTTCTTGAGCTTCATGTAGGCGGCCCGCCGGCTGATGCCCAAGCGTCCGGCGAGCTGCCCGACGTCACCCCGGCACCGCCGCAGTTCCTGGTCCAGGTAATCCCTCTCGGCCTGGGCCAGCCAGTTCTGCCGGCTGTCGCCCGCTGACGGCTGGGGGGCGGCGGGCGTCGGCGAGCTGAACTCGACGCGATCCAGCCAGGGCGCCGTGGCGAACAGCACGGCCCGTTCGAGCGTGTTTTCCAGTTCCCTGACGTTGCCCGGCCAGTCGTGGGCCAGCAGCTGTTGCATCAGCTGCGGCGTCACCCCCAGGATCGGCTTGCGGTAACGCTGGGACAGCCGCCGCAGGATCAGATCGACCAGGCGGGGAATGTCCTCCTGCCGTTCCGAGAGCCGCGGGATGAAGAGCGTGACGACGTTGATGCGATAGAACAGGTCCTGCCGGAAGGCGCCCCGTTGCACGGCCTGCGCCAGCCCGGCGTTGGTGGCCGCCACGATCCGCACGTCCAGCGACAGGTTGCGCTGTCCGCCGACGCGCTCCAGCTCGCCCTCCTGCAGTACCCGCAGCAGCCGGACCTGAACGGCGGGCGACAGGGCATCGATCTCGTCCAGGAACAGCGTGCCGCCGTCGGCCCGCTCGAAATAGCCGCGGTGAACCTCGATGGCGCCGGTGAAGGCGCCTTTCTCATGTCCGAACAGGACGCTTTCCACCAGGCTTTCCGGAATGGCGCCGCAGTTGACGGCGATGAAGGGTTTGCCGCTGCGGTCGCTCATGGCATGGATCGCCCGGGCCACCAGTTCCTTGCCGACGCCGGTCGCACCCTCGATCAGCACGGTGGCGGGCGTCGGCGCCAGGGTTTCGACGGCGCCGAGCACGCCCTTCATGGCGGCCGATTCGGCGATCAGGATGGGACGGTCCAGCTCCTCGGGGTCACCTCGGCATGGCTTGGCCTGGCACCAGAGCGCATGCAGGCGCTCGTCGATCCGGCTCTGCAAGGTAACGGCTTCCGGCCCCCGCCAGGCCGCCTTGTCCTGACCACGATAATCGATGCCTTCATGCGCCAGTGCCGCGGCCGGCTCCAGGTGGATGACCACCGAGCATCGCGGATGGCCCAGGGCGATGCGCTCGCGCAGCTCGACGCGGGCATAGCCGAAATTCCGGGCCGCGATGCCGCCGAAGACGCTGGACGTCATGCGGCACAGCTCCGGCGAATGCCGCACGCCGTCGCCGAAGGGACAGCGGCTGCTGACGACCTCGATACGCCCGGCATCCACCGATACCGGTGCGAAATGTCCGCCGATGTGGTTCTTCAGGCCGATGATGAGGTCGGCGTAGCGCTCCTGCGACAGCGTTCCGGCGAGGCCGTGTTCCTCCCGGTAGGCTTCCTCGAAAAAGCGGCTGGCGCTCTGCGCGATCCGCTCGATGATGTCCTCGGCTTGGCTGCCCACGCTGGCCTCGCACAGCTGCATGAGTTCCAGCACGAAGGTTTGCAGGAAACCGATCGGTGTCAGGTGCGAGAAGGCGTGAGTGTCCATCGGGTCAGCCTGCGAGGGCAGGAAGGGAAACCCATCTTCTCATGGTGAAGTGAAACTTCATGCATCGCGCGGGAGGTGATTCTGCAAGCCCTTGATTCGCATGCGCCCAGCGGTGGGGCCCCGGCTGGTCCGAAATGTGTATCGGCTGCTTGCGTCCCTGCGGGGACCACCAGAACAACAAGCCATTCCCGGAGGAGATACATGACCCGACCGAAGCCGCCACTTGATCCGCATCCCTTGAGCCCCTACGTATCCTGGGCCGGACACCGCAACCGCGATCCGATCCTGGACGTGTTCCGGCAACGCTTTCCCGAGCAGGCCGGCGACGTGCTGGAGTTCGCCAGCGGCAGCGGCATGCACATCAACTATTTCGCGCCGCATTTCCCGCACCTGAGGTTCCAGCCGTCGGACCTCAACGAGCATGCGCTGGAGAACATCGCCCGCGTCAGCTGGGAAAAGGAGGTCGAGAACGTCGACAAGCCGATCCTGCTGGACCTGGCCCGGGAGGACACCTGGCCCAGTCCGGCAACGCGCCTGTATGACGTGATTTTCGTCATCAACATCTTCCAGGTGGCACCCATCGCGGTGGCCGACGGCATGATGAAATGCGCGGCGGAGCTGCTGCACAAGGATGGTTTTCTGTTTGTCTACGGGCCCTTCAAGGATCATGGCCAGTACCTCACCGACTCGAACCAGGAGTTCGACGCCATGGTCCAGTCGGCCGGCGTCGATGAGTGGGGCCTGAAGGACATCGCCGATCTGGAAACCGCGGCCCGCAATCATGCGCTGAAGCTGACGGAAAAGCTTCTCATGCCCGCCAACAACTATGGGCTGATGTTCGGCCGTTCCTGACCGGACGGTCCCCCACCCGATCCCGCACGACAACCACACCCGACAGGAGAAACCCA
>NZ_BAAHXD010000065.1:0-14158 GCF_054657115.1 Methyloparacoccus murrellii
CCACCACCCCCCCCCCCCCCCCAGGTCGTGGGTATTGGGGTGGGGGTGAGGGTGTGTGCTTTTCCGGTCTCGGCCACACAGGGCTTGTGGGCGGGTTTGGTCTGGAGGCCCCCCCCCCGGCCGTCGCCCACGGCCCTGCGCCTGGCCCGCGCCCTGCTGGACCAGGGCGCGGGCGGCGGGCCAGACCATGCGCTGGTGCAGTGGACGGAGAGCCGACCCGCCGAGCTGCGCGAGGAGAACCGGCAAGCCGAGCTGTTCGTCGCCATCGCCGGCCCGCACGGCGACGTCGTCGAGCAGCGCCTGCTCGCGGGATCCTGGCCACGCAAACGGGATTCGGCGGCGGCCTTCAGCCTGGACGCGCTGCGCCGCTTCCTGGCATCCCGGAGCAGCCGCTGAGAGGGGCGCACCCGCCATCGCACGGCGGAGCTTCGGGCTGACGGGGGTGCCCGGGCACGGGTGCAAGCATCCGGGAGGCCGGGGGCGCCGATTCCCGTCCGGCCGGCTTCATGTCCCGGGGGCGTTCCTGCGTGTCCCCGCATGCTGGCGCAGGAGCGTCAGCATGTGCGCGAGATCGATGGGCTTGGTGAGAAAGTCAGTCATGCCGGCATCGAGGGCCGCCTGCCGCTCCTCGGGCAACACTCCCGCCGTCAGGGCTATCACCGACAGCCTCTGCAGGCCGGGGTGGCGACGTATCGCCCGGGTCGCCGTCAGCCCATCCATCACCGGCATCTGGATATCCATCAAGACCACGTCAAAGTCGTCCGGCCGCCTGCCGAGCATGTCCAGAGCCTGCTGGCCATGGGCGGCCGCATGCGTGACCACGCCTGCCTGCGTCAAGGCCCGCTCCACAACCATGCGGTTGATGGCGGTGTCATCCACGACCAGCACGCGCAGCCCGGCCAGTTCGTCCCCCGCCGGATCCGAGGCTGCGGCCGGTGCGGGTGCGGACGGTTCCCGGCCAGCCGGGGTTTCGCCCGGGGCACGCTCGAACGGTAGCTCGAACCAGAATACGCTCCCGACCCCGGGCTGGCTGTCCACGCCGATGTTGCCGCCCATCATCTCGACCAGGCGCCGGGTAATCGACAGCCCCAGCCCGGTCCCGCCAAAGCGGCGGGTGATCGTGCTGTCCGCCTGCGTGAACGGCGCGAACAGGTTTGTCATGGTCTCAGGCGCCATGCCGATGCCCGTATCCCGGACCTCGAAGCGGGCACGGACCCGATCGATTGACCATCCGACCGGCTGCGCCCGGATGAGCACCTCCCCCTGCTCCGTGAATTTGACGGCGTTGCCCACCAGGTTGTAGAGGACCTGCTTGAGCCGCAGGGCATCGCCCAGCCATCCGCCCCGCAGTCGTGCAGATGCCTCGAGCCGCAACCCGATGCCCTTCCGGTCGGCGCCCACGGCCACGATCCTGACGACCTCGGTCAGGGTCGAACCCATGTCGAAAGGCTGGACATCCAGGGTCAGCTGGCCCGCCTCGATCTTGGAGAAATCGAGTATGTCGTTGATGATGCTCAGCAGGGACTGGCCGGCGGCCAAAATGTGCTCGACGATTTCCTGCTGGTCCGGCGACAGCGGTTCGCGCTGCAGGAGCTGGGCCATGCCCAGGACGCCGTTCATGGGCGTGCGAATCTCGTGGCTCATGTGCGCCAGGAACCTGGATTTGGCTGCATTCGCGGCATTGGCAAGAGCGGTACGCTCCGCGACTTTCCGCTCCAGCGAGGTGTTGATGTCCAGGATTTCCTGCTCCAGTGCCCGGCGTTCGGTGACATCGATCAGCACGCAATGGGTCCGCTGGAAAAGGCCCTGCCCATCCCGCTGGATGTAGCCGACGATCTGCACCAGCAGCGGCGTGCCATCGCGGCGGCGCAAGCGCAGGTCGCTGGTGATGGCGCCGCTCGCCATGAAGCGGCTGAACGTGGGGGCAAACAGGCCGGCAGAATCGGTGTCCCAGAAATCGCCGAAGCACAGCCCCAGCATGTCCTCGGGATGCTCGAATCCCAGTAGCTCGGCCATCTTGTCGTTGACGTCCACCCAACAACCCTCGACATTCAGGGACTGATAGGCGATGGGCAGATGCAGGAACAACATCCTGAAGCGTGCCTCGCTCTCGCGAAGCTGCTCCTCGGCCTGCCGCCGCTGGGTGATATCCATGCTCAGACCGGACATGTGTACCGGGTATCCTGCGGCATCGCGGACGATGTCGGCCCGGACCTCGATCCAGCGCGTCTCCCCGTTCGGCAGCACGATCCTGTGGTCCAGGTTCAGGGGAACAAGCGCGCAGGCCGCCTCGATGGCCTGCTGCTCGATCGTCTGGCGATCCTCGGGATGGAGACGCATCCGCCATGCGGCCCAGGTATCAAAATCGTCACCCGCGGCGGTCGGCTCGACGCCGAAGAGTTCCATCATCTCCCGGGACCAGACGACCTTGTTGGAGACCAGGTTCCAGTCCCAAAACCCCACATTCGCCGCCCGCGACGCCAGTGAGAGCTGGGACAGCAGGCGGCGCTCGGCGAGCAGCGCGGAGGCCAGACGCGACATCAACAGGACACCGAACACCAGCAATACCCCGGTTATCGCATAGGTGGCCCAGTAGACTCCCTCGAATGAGCTTCTGCCGCTGAGGCGCAGCCAGTCCAGAACGGAAACCACCAGCAGAACGGCGTAGACTCCCGCGACCACGACATGCATCCCGCGCCGGGAGCGCCGTGTCCAGACGACCATGGCGGCCAGCAGCGCGAGTGCGAAGACCAGGGGCGGCAGGTACATGATCGCCACTGCCCAGCGGTTGTTGCCGCTGATCCAGGTCACGAGCGGCATGAGCGCGGCATAGGCAAGGACGGTCCGTGCAACCGGACCTCGGGCGCGGTCGAAGAACGCCAGCAGCATCAGCAGGAGCAGCGGCGCGGTCAGCATGTGGGAGGAAAAAACAAACCAGCTGAACCACTCGAAATCCACCAGGGGCGATGTCACGAGGATGTTCAGGTTGCTCAGGGCGTTGGTGATGCTGCACAGCCCGAACCAGAGATACAGCCGTTCCGAGCGGAGGATCCAGCTCACCGACAGAGCCAGGCCACCGAGGGACACGGCTACCCAGGTCAACCCCCGCAGCAGCTCGACCTGCCAGAGCCACTGCCACAGGTACGGCCCCTCGGCGAGCGCCCGCGCGACACCGATGCGTACCGGCGATAGACCGTTCATCTGCCGGTCATTGGCGTAGATGTCGAATTCGAGCGTATTGGTTCCGGCCTGCCAGAGCGCCACGGGCGGGATGAACAGTTGCGGTTGATGCAGGCAGCGCAAATCGCGCAGTTCGCCGACACCGCAGGCGCCGAAGGTGACGCCGTTCAGGCGGACCCGTCCGGACAGGCTCAGCTTGCGGACGTAGATCCCCAGCGGCGCCGTTGGCACGGAGTCCAGGTCGAATGTCATACGGTAACGGACTTGTCCCCCGGCCGGCGGAAAATCCTCCGCTGCCAGCAGGTGGGGCAGGCTTACCCATTTTTCCCCGCCCAAGCCTGATAGCCAGACCCGATCCCGGATCAGGATGTCCTTTTCCGCGCCGATGGCTGCCCGCGCCCAGCCGAGACAGGCGATGGCCAGGATGCAGCAGACCACCAGCCAGACGGAGGTTCTCAGCCGGTGCCAGAACGGAGTTTGTGTCGCGATTGCCATGGTGTCGCTGCCTGATGCCAGTCCCGCCTCGGCGCCGCCCGGTCGCCACGAGGGCATTCCCGACGGCATGCGGGGAAATATCTCCTTGCCGAGCATCGGCGGTAATTCTCCCACGCCTGCATGCCGGGCAACCCGGGCGTCAAGGCAGCCTCGCCGGTCGCGACAGATGGCAGCAGAGCAACCGGAACTTTCGCCTCCCGGCGTCTGACCTAGGCCGGCGAAGCAGTCGATCGTGCGGGGATTTCAGTACCCGCGAATTCCAACATAATTGGATCGGAGCATGGCCAGTCCAGCGGCGATGAAAAATCGAACCCATACCATCGGGACAGGCCGTGCGAACGCTCCCGTCAAGCGTCTGCCCGAGCTGCCGGTGAAGGTCCTGAAGGTGACGGTCGTCCCTGGTGTTAGGCGGTACAAGGCAACATGAACGCAAAAGGCCCAACGCTTGCCGCATGGCTCGCGACCATTCTGGTGTCTGCCCCCGGCACTGCGGACCATTCGCCCGAGCATGCCACGGGCAATCTGCTGTACGACATCCAGAACCCTTTCGTCTATATCCCTCGAATCCAGTTCGAAAACCACTTCGACACCGGCGCGGGGCCCTACGACGCCTCGACCTACCGCCTGCGGATGCGACCGATCATTCCGGTCGACCTGACCGAGGATATCGGTCTCAGAACCCGCACGACCTTCAACATGACCTACCAGAGCGCCCTCTATCCCGGCGGTCCCAACCAGCTGGGCTTTGGCGACATGGATCTGGAATTCTACCTGACGCCTACCCGCTCGCTGGCGCACGACACGCTGATGGTCGGCTTCGGTCCCTCGGTACACATACCGACCGCCACGCAGACCCTGATCGGCCTCCGCCAATGGGGCCTGGGCGCCACGGCGGCGATCGTCTGGCAACCGTCGACAATCTACGCGCTCAAGGGCTGGACCCTGGGCTTCAACGTCAACCAGTCGTTCGGGATCGGCACCGGCGGCGGTACCCAGGCGGCAAGCCTGCTGCTGCTGAATCCCGGCATCTCCTACACGCTGGCGTCGGGTATCGCGTTCAACCTGTATTCCGAATCCTTCTATAACTGGAATGGCGATCAGTGGACGGTACCCGTCAACCTGGCCGTCAGCACCCTGTTCGCCCCGGGCGGGCAGAATATCGTGGTGACCCTGGCCGGTCGCCACTACGTCGAGCGTGGCCTCTGGGATCCCCAGTGGGGCGCGCAACTGAACTTCAATTTCCTGTTCCCGCCGTAAGCCCGCCAGCGCGAACCTTGCCCGGGTCGCCCCGGGCAGGGCATGAAGCGCCCCGGCAACCGCCACTCTCGAGCGAAGGTAAGCCGTCAGGGCTCCGCCAGCGGGGATGCCGCGCTTGCCGGATATAGTATTGGTTCGATACCATATGATCTCACTTCGGAGAACCGACATGATTGGGAACGATCCTCTGGCCCCGACGCTTGACGTCGCCGAGTGGGTAAACACCGCAGGCCCTGTGAGCATCGAGGCGCTGCGCGGGCGTGTGGTGGTACTGCAAACCTTCGAGGTGCTGGCGATGGACGGCGTCAGCCATGAATTGCGCCAGGCGCGCGCCCTGCACAGCCAGCTGGCAAGCCAGGGCGTTGCCATCATCGGACTGCACACGGCCTGCCCGTCCCACCAGGCGCTGGAATCGCTGGCGCTGAGGGACTTCCTGCAGGACTACCGGTTCCGTTTCCCGGTCGCGATCGACAGGGCGGTCCCGCAACAGGCCATACCGAGCACGATGCACGCCTATGGCCTGCACTCGGCGCCCTCGCTGGCCATCATCGACCGCGCGGGCCGCATCCGGCATCGCGCGCACGGCCGCGTCGAGGATCTCCAGCTGGGCATCTGGCTGGGCCGGCTCCTGGCCGAAGTGCCGGCGCCCTGGCAGGCGATCGACGCGGAGCCTGGCCTGCCGGGTCGCGACCGCCGACAGCAGGCGCTGCTGCCGGCGGCCTGTGCCTGACCGGCGCGGCAGAAAAATCCGCTGGACATCCGTGCGTCCGCCTGCTGCCATGTAGCGCCCGCCGGCCTGGCCAGCGCCACCGAGCCGCCAGCCAGCAGCGTTTCACCATCGACAAACCGGGAGGACAACCGCCATGCACGTTACATTCGAAGACGCTCAAAAGGCCGTTGAGGCCGCGCTGACCAAGGCCCGCGCCACTGGCACCCAGATGTGTATCGCCATAGTGGATTCGGGCGCCGAACTGAAGGCTTTCGCCCGCATGGACGATGCCTGGGTCGGCAGCGTCGACATCGCCATCAAGAAGGCCAAGACGGCCTGCTTCTTCGCCATGCCCACCGGTCAGATCGGCGCGCTTTCGCAACCCGGCGGCCCCCTGTACGGTATCGAGCACTCCAACGGCGGCCTGATCACCTTTCCCGGCGGGGTGCCCATCGTCAACCGGGACGGCGTCCTGATCGGCGCCATCGGCGTCAGCGGCAGTTCCGTGGAAAACGACCACCTGGTCGCCACTGCCGGATCGGAGGCCATCGGTGTCTCGGCGCTGCCGGATCATCCCTGGCGGACCTGAACCATCGCCCGGCTGCGCGGACAGCGCCAGGGCCGGGCCCGACCGGACCGTTCAGGGCTTGCCGCCCGTCCGTGGGTAGCGCTTCTCCAGGTCGTCGAGGAAGCGGTTGATCTGCCGTATGCTGCCCTTGAAAGCCTTGGGCGAATGGCCGGCAAGCCAGCGCTCGGCGCGACGATTGGTCCAGGGCCAGAGCATCAGTCCGCCGAGGACGAGAAAGGGCGTGCCCAGCACACCCGGCATCACCATGCCGACCACGCCGGCCGTGAACAGCAGCCAGCCCATGTCCCGGGGCAGCTTCTCGATGCGCCTGACGGTTTCCTCGTCCAGTTCCAGGGCCACCAGGTTGTGTTCCAGCGCTTCCTCTCGCGCGGCATCGTCAGACTTCGCCGCCGCCGGCTCGGCCGCCCCGGATGATGCGACAAGCCCGGCAGGTTTCCGCTGGCCGGTGGGGGCGCGGGATGGACGGCTGGATCGGGATTCGGGCGTGTTGCTGCTCATGTGGTTGGACGGGATCGGGCATCAGGCAGATGCGGGGAAATGGGGTATGGCGCGGCCCCGGGCCATGTCGGGCCGGTCCGCCAGGGTCCGCCGCAGGCCGCGGTCGACGTTCAGCACGCCGATATTGGCGACGATGCCCGAGGTGATGCCGTTCAGCACCCCGCCAAAACCGCCGGCGATGCAGAGAAGATTGGGGATGCTGGCCAGGCGGGTGTTGCGGATGATGTCGGCATCGTGGGCGCGGGCCAGCGCCAGCCAGTCGGCCAGCCGGCAGCAGGAACCGTCCAGCGCGACCACGTCCGCCGGCATCGGCCCCGCCGCCAGGGTATCGGTGGCCACCGTGGCATGCGCGAGGGACGCCAGCCCGGCCTGTTCCCGCAGGCGGCCCGCCAGCAGGGGTTTGACGCCCCGCCGCCGCAAGCCTTCCAGGAAGCGCATCCTGCCGGACAGGTCCAGGTTGCCGCCATGGAGCTCGATGCCCAGGCTTGCGGCCAATTCGCCCGTCCGCGCTTCCGGCGCGGAGGACAGGAGAAACACGGGCAGGCCCAGGGCTTGCAGGCGCCGCACGGTATCGGCCAGTAGCGGCGCGGGGGCGGGCCCGAACCGCAGCTCCGCGACATCCTGGCCGTCCACGGTCACGCGCAGGGTGGGCCATTCATCAGCACCCCGCCGGATGCACAGCGCCAGTTCCCGCTCGCCCTGCCGCACGCGCACGCCATCCGCCGCCAGCGCCAGCAGTTCCGGCTGCCGCACCACCAGGTTGCGGGCACGGCAGGCCTCGGCCAGCACCACGGCCCAGTCGCCACCCAGGTAGAGAGCGGCGCCAGCCGCCTGGCACAGCAGGGCATCGCTGTCCGGCAGGCGACTGCGGATCCCGGTCAGTACCGGACGGGTGTCCGCCAGCCGGGGATCGTCGCCGTCCAGGACGACGAAATCGCATTCGGCCAGCCGGGCGATGGCAGACGGGTTCTGCACCAAGGCGCCGGCCACCCGCATCGCCCGCATCTGGCGGAGAGTCAGCAACGGCACGGCCAGGGCGGGCCCGCTGATCCAGTCCTGATGCAGGATGGCGCCGACCGTGATGAGATCGCCCGCCAGCCAGCCGACGCCGGCCGTGGCCAGCGTGGGCAGGGCGGTGCTGTCGGCCAGCTGTTCGCTCCTGGCCCTGAGCGCCGCACTGGCGGGAATGACGGCGGCAGCCCCGGCCATCGCCGCGCCGATGCGGGCGGCGCGGGTGTCCGCCCCAACCCGCTCGGCAACCATCTCCAGCGAACCGGCCAGCACCCGCGAACCGGCCAGCACGGCATCGCCGGGCAGCTTGCGCAGGGCGGTCGCGGCACCGGTCATCCAGCCCTCGTCCACCAGCGCCATGCCGGCGCCGACCTGGCCATCGGCAGGCACAACGGCGCCGGCGACAACCCGGACCGCCTGCCCCGGCCGGATGGCCGGCGGGGCGGAGCCCTCCCCTGCCCGGCCACCCGGCAGCCCGGCGCCTTCGGCCACAGGCCCCGCGACCTCGACCAGGCTGCGTGTCTCGTCCGCCAGCTGGCGACGCCAGCGGCGCTGCCAGTAGCGCAGGGACCAGTCCGTCAGGGCGAAAGCCAGCACCTGGCCGGTGACGATGGAGCAGGTCAGCAGCGCGGTGTGGAAAAGCGGCACGCCGACCTTGCCCCGACCGAGCTGGGTGGCGGCATCCCGGACCACGCCCAGATGGGTGGTGACGAGGATGCCCGCGGCCACCGGCGTGGCCACCGGCAGCAGCAGCTCGCCGAGGGCGCCCAGGCCCACGCTGGCATTGGCCGTGCCCATGGGCACATGGGCGGGATCGGCCACGGCAGCGATCGGGTCATGCTCGCAGCAGACCGTTTCCACCACCCGGAGCAGGCGCTCGGCCGTTACCCGGGCGGGACTATAGTGGACCCGCAGCAGGCCGGCCGCGTCGTCGATCGTCACCGCACGCACCCCGGCCAGACGACCGAGCGCCTGACCGAGACGAAGGCTCAGGGGATTGGCGGACCCCGCCAGACAGGCATGGCGCAGCTCCAGCCGATCCGGCCGCTGGGTATCGATATCGAGCGAGATCACCTGTCCCCGGCAGCGCAGCAGGCGAACCGCCATGTGCGGTTGCCAGTCGGGCAGCAGCGGATCGGCCAGCGCGCCGTCCTCCATGCCGACGGCCCGGGCCAGCCGTTCAAGCCAGGCCTTGCGCTGTCCCGGCTCGGCCCGGTAGCGAATCCGGGCACTGCCATCCTCGGGCTGGATGGCAAGGCTCAGGACACCGTCGACGGCCAGGGCCCGCCGGGCGAAAAGCCGTGCCCTGGCATGCGTCTCCGGGCCGAAGATGGCGGGATCGCGCAGGCTCAGCACCTGGCTGGCCAGCCGGACGTCCGGCGCCGTGGCGGCCACGGACTCAGCCGCCGGCATAGGGCTGCAGGATGCCGTTGGCAACCAGTGTGTCGAGATCGGCCACCAGTTGCCGGTCCTCGGCATCGAGCACGTTGTAGAGCTCCCGCAGCCGCTTGCGGCGCTGGCGGATTTCCAGGGCGATGGCCGCCACGAGAACGATACCGAACACGGTCGTGATTGCTTCACCGATGGAATTCATGCGGGGTTCCTCCGGAGGATGGAAAACGGGATCGACGGCACCGGCTCAACCCGCCACCAGGGTTTCGGAACCGTTGCGCAGGACCTCGATGGCGCCCTGCAGGCCGTCGCGATGTAACTGCTCCCGGATGTTCTTCTCGATATCGGCGCTCTGCCGATGCCGGGCCAGGAAGTTCAGGAAGGTCTTGAGCACCTCCAGCGCCTGGGCGGGATCGCGGATCATGCCGAGATTCAGGTGGAAGCCGTGATATTCCCCGTCGCCGTGCAGGTGACCGGCGCGGAGGTCGCGCGCCAGCAGGATCGGGTCCTTGCCGATCAGATGCGGGTGCTTCTTCAGCATCTGCCGGGACTGCGCGGGCGTCAGCACGAACAGGGGGTCGTCCTGCTGGTACTGCGTGATCATGTCCAGGTTGCGGCGGACCAGTTCCGGGACGGGTCCGTCCCAGCCGCTGTCGATGAGAAAGAAGTGGAACCGGGCCCGGTCGGCGGCCGTCTCGGCCAAGGCGGACCCGACGGGCGATTCGGGCGTCACGGGCATGGGTTTCGGCCTGATCAGGCGGCGGGTTCGCCGGGCCCGGGTCAGGGTCTTGTCTTCGTCACGCATGGGTCTTGCTCCTGAGGGGATCGCGCCGGGCGTGCCGGCCGCAGAACGGGATTACCCGGCCGCCTTGCCCCGTGTCGTGCGCGGTCTGCCACGAACCGGCAGCTTGCGCGGCGCGGGCCTGGCCGCGACATCCGGCGGCACCGCCGGCGCGGGACGCGATTCCGCCGCCGACGGCGGCGCGGCCCGATCCGCGCGATCCGGCATGGCCGGGACGGCCGTGGCTTCCGGGAACGGGGCGCCGCCAGCGGACGCCTTGATTTCCATCTCCAGCAGATGCCGCCGCTCCGCCTCCAGCCGGGCCACCTCGCGCATCGGCCAGACGCCGTTGACCAGCGCGCCGATGGCGGCGACATTGTTGGTGAGCACCGAGGCGCCGACCCCAAAGCCGAGAGTGAACACGCCCGCCACACAGGCGATGTTGGGCGCCAGGATCATGCCCCAGCTGCGCTGGATGTTGCGGTCCAGCCGCAGGGCGATGTCGCGCAGCTCGCACAACTTGCCCAGCCCCTGTTCCAGGAAGACGATGTGCGCGGTATCGGTGGCGATCGAGGTGGCACCGCGCAGGGAGATGGAGACGTTCGCCTTCTTCAGCGCGATCGAATCGTTGATGCCGTCACCGACGAAGCAGACCTTGCGGCCCTCCTGTTGCAGCTTCTCCACGTAATCGGCCTTGTCCGCCGGCAGCACCTGGGCGAAATAGCGGTCCATGCCCAGCTCCTCGGCCAGCTTGCGGGTGGGTGCCTCGTGGTCGCCGGAAATGATCGCCAGGTGCCGGATGCCGCGCTGCCGGAGACCGGCGATGATCTCCCTGACCTCGGGCCGCAGCGCGGCACGCAGTTCCAGGGCGCCGCCGAGTTCGTCGTCGATGGCGACCATGACCATGGTGTCGCCGTCGTTGTGCACGGCCTCCAGCTTGCGATCCACGGCCGGCGGGATGGCGATGCCTTCCATCTCCATGTAGCGGCGACTGCCGACGCGGATGACCCGACCATTGACACCGACGCGGATGCCGTAGCCCACCTGGTACTGGGTCTCGTCGGTGGCCGGCAGCTCCAGGCCCAGTTCCTCGGCCCTGTGCAGGATGGCCAGGGCGATGGGATGGTGGAACTTGCGCTCGGCGGCCGCGGCATACAGCAGCACGGTTTCCGGCTGGTGGCCGTTGGCGGTGACGATGTCGCCGACTTCGGGGCGTTCCCGCGTCAGGGTGCCGGTCTTGTCGAACAGCACGGTGTCGATCTCGTTCATCAGCTCCAGCGCCCGGCCATCCTTGACCAGGATGCCCTTCTGCGCGCACAGCGCCAGCGAGGACAGCATGGCCAGCGGCGCCGCCATGCGGATGCCGGTGCCGAGATCGCTGTTGAGCACCGCCACACCGGCGAAGGGGCCCAGCGTCGAAAAGGCCAGCCCGCTGACGGCCAGGGTCGGAATGACCGCCATGTCGGCCAGGCGCTCGCCCTTGTGCTGCGAGGTCAGCTTGTAGCCGGCGGTGTCGTTGAGGATCTGGCTGATCTTGGCCGAGGCCGTCTCGCTGCCGGCCTGCTCGACCGACACGAGGATCTTGCCGGCCACCAGGACGGTCGAGGCATAGACGCGGTCGCCCACGCCCCTCTCGGCCGGCGTCGACTCGCCGGTCAGGGCGTGCTGGTCGATCATCGCCATGCCCTCGACGATGTGACCGTCGACCGGCACCATGTCGCCGGTATGCACGGCAACGATGTCACCCTGCCCGACCTTGTCCAGCGACACCTCAATCTCGACGCCGTCCCGCACCAGCCAGACGAACCGCGGCTGCTTGCCGAAGGCATTCAGCAGCATCTTGCGCGAGTTGTCCTCGGTGCGCTTGACCAGCAGGCGGCCGAAGGACAGGCACCAGCACATGACCGCGCCCGGCAGAATCTGCAGGGTGGCGAGGCAACCGACCACCACCAGGGAGTCAAGCACGTCGACGCCCAGCCGGCGTTCCTTGAAGAGCACTTCCCAGGCCCCCTGGAAGCTCGGGATGGCGGTGTAGGCGAACAGAGCGGCCGCCACCGGCATCAGCGGCGGGAAGGCAAACTGCGCCGCCGCCGCCACCGGCAGCGACACGCTGCAGATGGCGAGGTCCAGATCCAGCTTGTCCAGCGCTTCCTGCTGCTCGGCACTGGCCAGGGCGCCGTCGACGATCTCGATGATGCTGGTCCAGTCAAGCCGCCGGGGATCGTAATCGACCTGTACCGTGCAACGCAGGGAATGCGTCTTGTAGCGGTCGACGCCGAGCACGCTCATCAGCTCGCGTTCGATGGCGTCGCACAGGCCGCTCTTGCGGTAGAGCACGGGATTCTTGAGCCGGATCGTCCCGGTACCGCGGGTCACCACCTGCCAGCCGGTCACCAGATGCCGGTGGCGATGGTAGCGAACCACGCCATGACGGTCGCGGGCCGTGACCAGCGGCGACACCACCGGCTGCACCGGCGACTGACGGCCGGCAACCGGTTCGGCGGGAGCATGTTCCTCCGACGCCTCCTGCAGGCAGTCCGCCAGCCGCCCCAGCACCTCGCGCGCGGCATGGCGGCCGGCATCGTAGTGCAGGTCGACCCAGTCCCCGCCAGTGGCTGGCAGGGTCAGCCCGCGCAGTTCGCCGGCCCTGAAAATGCGCCGCAGGAAGCGTTGCAGATCGGGCGACGCCTGGTCACCGAACAGCTGCCTGTTGTGGAGGCGGAGGACGCCGGGATGCGGCAGGCGGATGGAGACCTCGGCGGCAGCCGCCGGAGCAACGGAATCGGTCATCGGGGACTGGACAGCCATGGTGATTCAGGCAGGCATGGGAAAGGCAAGGCCGGAGATCCGCTGCGGCAGCGACAGCGTCACCCCCGCCGGAAAGGCCCCGGCGCAACGACGGGACGGGGCGGCCGGGCCCAACACCGGGCTCACGAGCCCGGGGTCGTCTCGTCAGTGGCGGATGGCGTCTGCCTGGCCTCGTTGAGCGCCTCGATGGCGGCGCGACCACCATCGATGAAACCCTCGACGATCGGGTTCTCCTGGGGTATCGAACGGGCCACGAACACCGTGGCATAGACGATGCCGTAGGACACCATGTAGGAACTGGTATAGGCAAACCGGGACAGCGATTGCGAGACCCCGCTGCCCGCCTCGCTCAGCCGCTCGCGGGCACGGCCGGCATCCTCGGAGGCATTGTGAATCGCATCGCGCATGGCGTCGGAAATCGAGCGCAGCGGATCATTGTCGGTCGTGTCGGCGGTCGCGGCCTTGGCCATGTCGTACTCCCTGGTCGGTATTGATTCGGTAGGATTCGCTAACCCTTGGGGCGCCAGCCGGACTGCATGTCCGGCGGGATAGTCACACCCGCTGATGGGGTTGAGCCAACACCATCCAGGCGGCAGCCGGCGGGCCTTTTGCATGGCAAGCTAACACAGGCCCAAAAACGCTGTCTACCGGCAAATGTCGGCCCTCATGGCCGACTATGGACGGCGGGAATAGGAACAGGATTCCAGCCTGACATTCTGTTATCGATACGCCACGAACAATCTTTCAGAAACTCCCACCCCATGCCGGGACGGAGGCATCGGTCATGCCTTGAGGGGCTGGATATCGCCGTATCGGCCTGTTTTCCGGTAGCCGGGCGACAAGGCCATCGCCCACGCTGCCCGCGAAGACGCCCGCAGCAAACGCCGGAGCCGCTTCCCGGCCTTGGCCCGACCACCGCCAGCGCACGGCTCGCCAGCCTCGGCGGCGCGCACGAATTCGACAACGGTCGCCAGCTTCCCGCATGGATCGGACGGGTTCCTGGGCAATACAGCAGCGGTGGCAACGCCAGACTGGGGCGCGGCACCAGGGCTGGTGACAACTACCTCTGCAGTCGCCTGGTCATGGGAGCCAGAGCCACTCTCAGCGGCCTTGGCGACCAGCAGGATCGCTTCAGCCACTGGGCGCGCAATCTGGTTGAACGACACGGCGGCTGGAAGGCGGTAGTTGCCCTTGCCGCGACGAAGGCACGGCTGGCGTGGGCGGTGCTGCGTTACGGCGAGGATTTTAGATTGCACAAAAAAGCCGCCTGAACCGCCGACAAAAGCGTCTATGGGAACGGTAACGGAAAGGCATGTATGTGCGCCGCCGGAGGCGGCCAGGCATCACCCGTGCACGACAGGCGTTGATGTGAAGCGGGTTGGACCCGCGCCGGGAGCGCCTGATTCGCGTCAAGGGGAGAAGGTAGTCGGCCCTGATG
>NZ_BAAHXD010000066.1:0-13038 GCF_054657115.1 Methyloparacoccus murrellii
GGCAAATCAACTTGTCGCGAAGTGCTTAACGATCAGGCATGTGTCCGCCAGGAAACCCCGGCACCGCATCCTGCCCGCTGCCGGGGCAATCCCCATCGTCAGGGAGCAACATCCCGCCACCATGATCAACGGCATCCGCTGCCAGCGTACACAGCGGTTCCTTGAGGCCGATATCAGCCCCAAAGGGCTTTCAGAGCCATCGCGGATCAGGCCAGGAGAAAGCGGGAGATGCCGGGACGGCCACGTGCGTGACCGATCTCCGGGTGCCCCACCGGGCGATCGGCCTGAGAAGCTGTCCGGGGACCGTGAAGGGCGGTACAGTATCCGCATCTAGCGACACCCCGCCCGACCTGAACGTGGATACCCTGGCGGCCGCCGGGGTGGTGCCTCCCCCGCGGATCCGGGCGATCCTCCAGCAGGTCGATGGCATCGATGCCGATCTAGTCTTGCCATACGGTTGGGCCGCCACTGCGGAACGACCCGCGATTCTGGATGAACTTGCAGACGGCCTACGCGCTTCGCAAGGCCAAAACCCATGCACGGGACATAGGGCGCGAAGTACAGCCAGGCGCCGTGCAGGCGCCAGCCGGACGCTGTTGGTGTGATTGAGGTGGGGTGAGCGACGTGACGCGAGGTCAGGCATGCACGAAGACGGATTGAAAGTTCTGGTCGCCATCGGCTCGGTGATCCTGATAGCCCTGCTGATTCACTGGGCCTTCGACACATGGCAGGCCACGGTGAACATCTATGCCTCTGGCTGCGAGACGCCATCCGGCCGGCAGCTGCCCGCCGAGATGTGCAAGTACATCGTTCACTACCGATACCAGCAGGGGGAGTGATGCCAGGCCTGGCCGACCAGGCGGCAAGCCTGTTCTGGCCGCGCGGGGTTTCCCGCGCCCGGCCCGGGAATGCGCCCGCTTGCAGCGCCTGACGGATACCCGGTCACGGTTCGCCACCTCCACCCATGACAGGTTGCCAGGCACCGCAAGCCCGGCACTCGGCTGTTGCCCCCGGCTTGCCCTGCGCGGGATTGCCCATGGAGGGGGCGAACTGGCACGCCGCGGCCATGGCCAGGAAAAATGCGGCAGCGCCGGCTACCCGGGGCGGCCGGCCCCGGTAGCCAGATGCAGAGGCGTGCGTTCGGCGTGCCATGGCGCTCGCCTGATGCAGGCGGCTTTATCGGCCCAGCCGGTGGATTCGGGGATGTTCGGGCAAGGCCCGCAGGCGCCGGATAGCGGGCGGATAGCGTCGCAACAGGCGTCCCAGCCCTTCGGCACAGGCTCCGCAATTCAGCTGGCGGATCATATCCCGCGCCCCGTAACCCGGCAGCAGGCCGGCGGCTACCCGGGCCGCGAACCAGACCGGGTGCGAACTCTGACTCACGTAGCTGGCCGTTGCCCGTCGCCAGTCGTCGGCGTAGGTGGCCTTGAGGACCGGCGACCAGGCCAGCCGGTCGAAAGACTCGTCGCCGACCTGGGGTCTCAGCGATTCGGCGTACCGGCCATGCTCCCGCAGGCCGAACAGCCGGGGGCGCGACGCGCCCGGGCGATCAAAGACGCCAGTCCGATGCAGGCGTCCGACCAGCCGCCCCAGCCCACGATGCTCGGGATGAGTCCAGGCTTCGTCGGGATTCAGGGTGATGACGATGTCCGGCCGGCTACGCCGGGCGATCCGCTCGGTCGATCGGATCGGGCATTCCCACAGGTTGGTGCCGGACAGGGTGGCGATACCGGTTTTCAGGGTGTAGGGCAGCATGAAGGTGCTCATGTCGGAATAGCCGAGCATCCATTTCGGCCGGGTCCGCCCGAGGCGTTCGAAATCGACGAAAGGCAGCATGTCGAGCAGCAGCTCGCCGCCATTCGGCGGAAAGATCGCGCCGATCGCGTCGTCCAGCAGCATGCGGGTCAACTCCTCGGCCCGTTGCCGCGCCGGAGCGCTGAGCAGCGATCGTCCCCACAGGCACTCACCCTCGCGATAGGCGTAACCCAGGCGATTCAGCGTCTGATAGGCAAACCGCATGCGCGGCCTTCGGCGGGCTTGACGCCCGCCGAAGGCGACGTGATGCCCATCACATCACCGGACCGCAGGGGCCGGGGGAAACGAAGGCTGCGGGCGCCCGGGCTGGCCGCCAATGGCTCCGCGTCCAGCAACGGGGAACGGACGATGCCGGCGGAGCCGGCCATGGTGGCCAGACCACCGAGCCTGAGGAAATGGCGTCTGCTGGTATCCATGGCGGAATCACGCAGGTGAATGGGAACATGACCGCACCGCCCTTCGGTGCGAGCCTCACCCGTCAAACCTAGCCGGAAAAGACCGGAGGGCAAGCTAGATTTACCTTCGCATGGGCGCGACACATTTCCCGGGCGCCGGCATCGGGGCCTGCCCGCTGGCCGGTGCGCCGGACACCGTGACGGCCGGCGCTCAGCGCTTGAGCTAGCGTGACAGCACGGCGAACAGCTGCTGCAGATCCAGCGGCTTGTTGATGAAGTCGTCCACGCCGGCCGCCAGCGCCGCCTGGCGCTCCTCCTCCAGCACCCCGGCCGACAGCGCCAGCACGGGCAACCCGCTCAAGGCGGAATCCGCGCGAATCTTGCGGGTCGCGGTCAACCCGTCCATGACCGGCATCTGGATGTCCATCAGGACCACATCGAAGCGGTCCGGTTGGCTCCTCAGCATCTGCAGGGCCTGCGCGCCGTCATTGGCCAGCGCGCAGGCGGCACCTGCCAGCCGGATGGCCCGCTCCGCCACCATCCGGTTGATGGCGCTGTCATCGACGACCAGCACCCGCAGCCCGGCGAGATGCTTGCCGGTTTCCGGCCCGGCCGCAACCGGTGCCGCGGCCCCCTCCGCCGGCGCCATCCCCTGACGGTCAACCCGCTCGGCCGGCCAGTCGAACCAGAACAGGCTGCCAGTCCCGGGCGTGCTGCTGACCCCGATCTCGCCGCCCATCATCCCGACCAGGCGCTTGCAGATCGAGAGCCCCAGGCCGGTACCGCCGAAGCGCCGGGTGATGCTGCCGTCGGCCTGGCTGAACGGCGTGAACAGGCGGCCCAATCCCTCCGCATCGATGCCGATGCCGGTGTCCTGCACCTCGAAGCGCAGCCGACCCGGCTCGCCATCGGCCTGCCGCCACTGTGCGCGGATGACCACCTCGCCCCGCTCGGTAAACTTGATGGCATTGCCCACCAGGTTGAACAGCACCTGCTCCAGGCGCAAGGCATCGCCCAGCCAGCCGTCGGCAACGGCGGGATCGGCGTCGAGCCGCAGTTCGATGCCCTTGGCGCGGGCATTGACCCCCGCGATGCTGGCGACATGCGCCAGGGTCCGGCCCAGGTCAAAGGGGCGGAGATCGAGCTGGAGTTGCCCCGCCTCGATCTTGGACAGGTCCAGGATGTCGTTGATGATGCCGAGCAGGGACCGGCCGGCGACCAGGATGCCATCGACCATCTGCTGCTGATCGGGCGTCAGCGGCTCCTGCGCCAGAATCTGCGCCATGCCGAGGACGCCGTTCATGGGCGTGCGAATCTCGTGGCTCATGTGGGCCAAGAACCGGCTTTTGGCCTGATTGGCCTGGTTGGCAGCGTCGCGGGCCAGCTTCAGCTCGTGTTCGTGACGCTTGCGCTCGTCGATGTCCCGGGAAACGCCCAGCAGTTCCACGAAGCTGCCGTCCTCGCGCAGGATGGGAATGGCGGTGACCTCGGCCCAGAAGGTGCCGTCACCCTTGCGGTAATATTCCTGCTCGCCGCGATAGCTGTCCGGCCGCTCGCCGGCCTGGACGGCGGCGATCAATCGCTGAAGATAGCCGATAGCCTCCGCCTGCGAGGCCGGCGTCAATATCTCGCCGATCGGCTGCCGCATGGCCTCCTCCTGGGTGATGCCGCGCACCTCTTCCACCGCCGGGCTGACATAGGAAACCGTGCCATCCAGCTGCATGGCCCAGGTCACGTCCCGGGTATTCTCGGCCAGGATCCGGTGGCGCTCCTCGCTGATGCGCAATTGCTCCTCCTGTCGCTTGCGCTCGGTGATGTCGCGGACCAGCAGGATGAAGTGCTCGGCCGTCCCGCCATGGGCGCCCATGGCAGCGATCGAGATCTCCCGCCACAACAATCCCCGGGGTGTCGGCAGCGAGTAGACAGCGCCCCGGTATGCGCCCCTGATGGCGGCCGCCTCCAGCGCCGCCATGATCACGCCGGAGGCTGGCTCGGGCAGCACCTCGGCGAGGCGCTTGCCCAGAAATTCGGTGGGTGGCAGGGCATATTGCCCGACATTCACCGCATGGCTTTCCAGAATCCGCCCGTGTCGGTCCACCTTGAACATGACATCCGGCAAGGCATTCAAGGTCGCCTCGAGACGTTCCTTGATGGCCAGCAGTTCATCCTCGGTCCGCTTCTGCTCGGTGATGTCGCGGGTGATGCCGAGGATCGCAAGGAAGCGCCCCGCCCGGTCGTACAGGCTGGTGGCCTTGACATCCGTCCAGACCATCCGGCCATCCCGGTGGCTGCCGCGTTCCTGCAGCCGCTCATGGAATTGCACCGGCCGGCCGGCCGCCACGTCATCCAGGGCTCGGGCGAAGCCCCGCTGCACCAGGGCCAGGGAATCCGGGGTGAAAATCTCGTCCCAGGACATCGCCATGGTCTCTTCCGGGGTACGTCCCAGTATCTTGGCGACCGAGGGACTGATGTAGGTAAACCGACCGTCCAGGTCCATGGTCCAGACCACGTCGGCCGAGTTGTCGGCCCACAGCCGGTGCCGCTCCTCGCTGAGCCGGAGACGCGCCTCCATGCGCTTGCGTCGCGTGATGTCGATGAAGGAGACCAGCAGGCACTCGCCCATGGCGGACGCGCTGACGAGGACATCGCGCACGCGCCCATCCCGGCAGCTGACCCGGATCTCCCGGGACGGCACGACGCCCTGGTGCAGGACGGCCTGTGCCACCGCCTCATCCCACCAGGCGAAGGTTTGCCGGCGATAGGCCGGGTCGGGGAAGGCCAGCTCGGCCCAGTCGGCCACCGTGGGGATATCCTCCCGCGTGTAGCCGAAGGTCCGGGTGAATTGCCGGTTGACAAACAGGACGCCGCGTCGCGCATCCAGGGCATAGCACCCCATCGGTATCGGCGCGTGCTCCAGCATCCCGCGAAAGCTTTCCTCGCGGGCCCCGGGCCAAGCCTCGGCCTGCCTGCGCCGGGTCAGGTCGCGCAGGGAGCCGGTCAGCCTGATCGCCCGCCCTCGGACGTCGCGGGCAATCCAGCCATGAACCTCGACATGGGCCTGCCGCCCGTCGCCGCGTGGCAGGCGACACTCGCCGGACCCCGGGGCGCGACGCACACCCAGCGCGGCCAGGAGCCCCGTCCGGACGCCGGTCTGATCTTCCGGATGGGTCAGGGTCCGCCACACCCTGGCGAAGGGCCGCGGCAGGCCGGGCGGGCAGGCGGACCGCGCGGCGCGGGAGCGGCTCCGCCAGAGCCGCCGCGCCGGGAAAACCCAATCCCAGGTGACGCCCGGCGTGGCCTGGCTGGCAAGTTCGCCGGGGCTCGCCCAGGGCACCTGCCCGGGCGGTTCCGGGTCCAGCTCGACCCAGGTCAGCAACAGCCCGGGCGCTGGTCGCCCGGCGACATGCAGGCTGGCGGCCTGGACGAGACAGGCGCGGGGTTCCCCACCATCCCCCGCCGTGATGCGCAACCGCAGCCTGGCGGGATTCGCCGCATCCGGCTTGTCCCGGAGCAGCCGTTGCAAGGACAGACGGCCGGCGTCATCGAGCAACCGCATGAACGCGTCCCCCGGCAGCGATCCGGCCGCCGGGCCCAAACATTGGATGGCCTGGCGGTTGGCGACCTCGACATGGCCATCGTCGTCGAGCAGCAGGGCCGGCACGGGCAGCTGGACGAAAAGGTCGGGCTGGCCGGCCGTGGCCCTTGCCGTGGCATGGCGGTCGGCCACCGCTGCCGAGGCCGGTCGCCGCGGCCCGGCACACCCATGGCGCAGGGCATCGGCCAGGGCGGCAGGCTCCCCGGGCTGTCGCAGGCTCGCCGGATCGCGGGCATCCTGCCGGTTGTGCGCGATCACGCGCAGCATCCGCTCGAGCCATGCGCGTAATCTGATGTTCCCTGCGCTCAACTGGGCAACCCGACTGAGGTTGTATCAGCCGCCATTAAAGCATTGTTCGCGGCCAGGATCGGCACAGGCCGGCATCGGTGGCCGCAGCACGAGGCCTCGCAGAACCGCCGCCCCGCGGGCACTCGTCCCACGGTTGAGGTATCCTCGCGCGGGCATCATGCCGCGCATCAACAGCCATGGGCAGTCATGCCCGCTCGCCGGCGGCAGGAAGCCTGCCGCTGCCAGGGCAACGCGGGCGGCACTGGCCGCCGGCATGAGCGATGGATGCACCCGCCCACGGCCGACCACCATGCCTGACAGAGGAGACCCATCATGCGCACCCTGACGAGAGCTGGAACGCTGCTGAGCCTGACACTGGGGCTCGGCGCGCTTCCGTCGCCGGCCCCGGCGGAAGGAGACAGCCCACCGCCCGCCCCCGTCGTCGAGGAACGGGCCAGACAGTGGCTGCACGACATGAGCGAGTATCTGCGGGCGTCCAAGTCGTACAGCTTCCATGCCGATATCCAGTACGACGACGTGCTGCCGAGCGGCCAGAAGATCGCCTTCGCGGCGGAAACCGACATCGCCCTGCGTCGCCCGAACGGCATCCATGCCCGGCAGGTCTCCGACACCGGCAGCAAGCGCCTGTGGTTCGACGGCAAGCAATTGACGCTGCTGGACCCGCAGAAGAACACCGTCGGCGTCGAAGCCCTCTCCGGCAACACCGACAAGGCGCTGGAGTACATGGTCAACGAACTGCACTTCAGCCTGCCGCTGGCCGATTTCCTCTACGAGGATCCGGCCAGGGCGCTGGGCCACAACACCCGCTACGGCTTCGTGGTCGGTCCGAGCAGCGTCGGCGGGATTCCCTGCCAGCATCTCGCCTTCGTCGACAGTCATGTCGACTGGCAGATCTGGATCGAGGACGGCCGCCTGCCCCTGCCGCGCAAGCTGGTCATCACCTACAAGACCCTGCCGAGCTCGCCGCAGTTCAGCGCCACCCTGAGCGACTGGGATTTCGGCAGCCGGCTGCCGGACAGCCTGTTCCAGGCCCGCCTGCCGGCGGATGCGATGCGGATTCCCTTCCTCAAGGAGGCCCAGGCCAGACCCCCGACCCCCGAGGCAAAACCCAAGGAAAAACAGTAAGGTGGCTCCCATGCAGAGACCAGACATCGATGACATGGCCCCGCTGCAGGCGCTTGCCCGGCAGCTGCTGGGGCTATCCCTGCTGGCGCTGCTGGCGGGCACGGCGGAGGCCCGCGGCAGCTTCGGGGGAGGATTCGGCGGCGGCTTTGGCGGCCACCTCGGCGGTTTCGGCGAACGCGCCGGCGGCGGCGCCTTCGGCGGTGGCGGCTTTGGCGGCGGTGACGTCCAGCGCTTTGGCGGCGGCGGCGTCGGCGACGGCCATTTCGGCGGCGGCGGACTCGGCAGTGTGCGCGGCTCGGGCGCCGACTCGGGGGTCGGCCGGGACTGGTCGGAGCGCGGTGACGCCGACCGGACGCCGGCGCAGCAGGACCGCGCTCAGCAGCAGGACCAGCTACAGCAGAACCGCTTCCAGCAACAGGACAAGGTCCAGGCCAACCGCGACCAGGAGCTGAACCACCTGCAGAACCAGAACGAGCTCTACCGCCACTACACCAACAACAACTATTACTACGGTGGCGGATTCGTGCCCTACTATTACGGCGGCAGCTGGGGCGGCTTCTATTCCGGCATGATGATGGGCGAGATGACCGGCATGATGATCGGCGCCAGCATGGCCAGCCTGCCGCGCCAGTACACCACCGTGGTGGTCGAGGGCACGCCCTATTACTACGCGAACGGCGCCTATCTCGCCCAGGCGTCCGGCGGCACCGGCTATACCCTGGTGCCGCCACCGCCCGGGGCCGTCGTCAGCTACCTGCCGAGCAACTGCGCGCCGGTCTATCTCGGCCAGCAGAGCTACAGCGACTGCGGCGGCGCCTTCTATCAGACGGTCAGCGGCGGCTATCAGGTGGTCATCCCCCCGGCCGGCATCCAGGTCAACAGCATTCCCGGCAGCGCGGTGGCCCGGCAGATCAACAATACCCAGTACTTCGAGTACGGCGGCGTCTGGTACCAGCCGTTCTACGGCGGCAGCGACGTGATCTACCGCGTCGTCAGCAACCCCGCCAAGTGCGAGGTCTGCGGCTTCTGACGCCCGGCGCCGCGCGGCAGCCGCCCGCGCCGGGTCAGAAGGCCCTGGCGTAACCCAGGGCCAGCGCGGCATCCCCGACCCGCAGGCTGAGCCGCACCCCGCGCGGCCGCTGATCCGGCAGCGCGGCATAGGCCCGCAGCAGGGCCCGCGCGTGCGGCCAGGAATCCGGCGTGAAATAGACGCTGTAACCGTCGCCGCCGGCTCTGGGGGCGCCCAGCATGGCCATGCCCAGGGGCGCGTTGCAGGCGATGTAGATGGCGCGGAAGGCCCCCTCGATCACATCGGCCTCGCCGCCCGCGTAGTCCTCGGCGGTCAGATCGATGCGATACCAGCTTGCCCCGGCTGCCGCGCCGTCCGAATGGCCTGTCATGTTGCTGCCCTCCTGCCGCCAGTCTGAAGAAGCCGGAGAGTTTACCCGAAGCCCCTGCCCGCCTTGGACGCTGGCTTCCCTCCCTTGCTATCCTTCCCCGCCCGATAATCTTCGCCGACAGGGATACGCCCATGTTTGAACCGCCCGCCCTCAACGAACTTGCCAAGCGCCTCGCCAGCGTCGTACCGGGCGATCTGCAGTTGCTCGGAAGCGACCTGGAAAAGACCTTCCAGGCCATCCTGCAAGCCGCCTTCAGCCGCATGAACCTGGTCAGCCGCGAGGAGTTCGAGGTCCAGCGCGGCGTCCTGGCACGCACCCGCGAGCAGCTGGAGGCGCTGGAAGCCCGCGTCGCCGCACTGGAGAAGCAGCTCCTGCAGGATTAGCGGTTCGTCGCGCGGCATGTCGCTGGCGATTGTCTACACCCGCGGCCGGCAGGGTATCGCGGCGCCGCTGGTCACGGTGGAGGTACACATCGCCAACGGCCTGCCGGCGCTCAACATCGTCGGTCTGCCGGAAGCGGCGGTCAAGGAAAGCAAGGACCGGGTGCGCAGCGCCCTGCTGAACTGCCACTTCGAGTTCCCCCTGCAGCGCGTCACGGTGAACATGGCGCCGGCCGACATTCCCAAGGAAGGCGGCCGTTTCGACCTGCCCATCGCCCTCGGCATCCTAGCGGCATCCGGCCAGATTCCCCGCGAGCCCCTGGAAGGGCTGGAATGCCTCGGCGAGCTGTCGCTGGGCGGTGAACTGCGCGGCATCGCCGGCGTGTTGCCGGTCGCCCTGCGGGCGCGCGAGGCCGGCCGCGCCTTGGTGATCCCGGCCGGCAATGCCGCCGAGGCGGTGCTGGTGGACGGTGTCAGCATCCTGCCGGCCGGCCATCTGCTCGAGGTCTGCGCGCACCTGAACGGCCAGCGCCCGCTGCAGCCGGCCATGCCCGGCCCGGCGGAGGCCAGTCCCGCCTCCCTGCCCGATTTCGCCGACGTGCACGGCCACTTCCAGGCCAAGCGGGCGCTGGAAATCGCCGCAGTCGGACGCCACAACCTGCTGATGCTGGGGCCGCCCGGCACCGGCAAGTCGATGCTGGCGGCACGCCTGCCGGGGATCCTGCCGCCGCTGACGGATACCGAAGCGCTGGAGAGCGCGGCCATCGCCTCGGTCAGCGACCTGCCGTTCGACCCGCTCCGCTGGCGGCAGCCCCCCTTTCGCGCCCCGCACCATACGGCCTCGGCCCCGGCACTGGTCGGCGGTGGCGGCAACCCCAAGCCCGGCGAGGTCTCGCTGGCCACCAACGGCGTGCTGTTCCTGGACGAATTGCCGGAATTCGACCGCCGGGTGCTGGAAGTCCTGCGCGAGCCGCTGGAAACCGGCGCCATCACCATCTCCCGCGCCGCCCGTCAAGTCGACTTTCCCGCCCGCTTCCAGCTGATCGCGGCGATGAACCCCTGCCCCTGCGGCTATCTCGGCGATGCCTCCGGACGCTGCCGCTGTACGCCGGATGCGGTGCTGCGCTATCGCGGCCGCATCTCCGGCCCCCTGCTCGATCGCATCGACATGCACGTCGAGGTGCCCCGGGTGCCGCAGGCGATGCTGCGCGACGGCACACCCGGCGGCGAGGCGAGCAGCACCGTCATCCGCGCCCGCGTCGAGGCCGCCCGGCAGCGCGCCCTGGACCGGTCCGGCCACCCGAATGCCTGGCTGACGGCGGCAGAAACCAAGCGCGACTGCCGCCTCGACGACGCGGGCCACCAGTTGCTGGAACAGGCCATGGACAAGCTGGGGCTGTCGCACCGGGCCTATCATCGCATCCTGAAGCTGGCCCGCAGCATCGCCGACCTGGCCGGCACCGAGACCATCGGGCTGCCGCACCTGAGCGAAGCCATCGGCTACCGGCGCCTCGACCGCGCGCCCCGTCGCTGACCCGGCAGGTCCGCCCCGGACGCGCCGATGATCGCTTAAACTTCCCCGCCCGCACGACCGTTCGCCTCCCCCTCTGACTGCCCGCATGTCCCAACTCAATCCGCAACAACACGCCGCCGTCGTCGAGGTGGAGCATCCCCTGCTGGTGCTTGCCGGCGCCGGCAGCGGCAAGACCCGCGTCATCACCGAGAAGATCGCCCACCTGATCCGCCAGGGCCTGCCGGCCCGCCACATCGCCGCCGTGACCTTCACCAACAAGGCGGCACGGGAAATGAAGAGCCGGGTCGGCAAGCTGGTCGACGACCGCGCCATCCGC
Source organism: Methyloparacoccus murrellii (assembly GCF_054657115.1). Classification (NCBI taxonomy): domain Bacteria; kingdom Pseudomonadati; phylum Pseudomonadota; class Gammaproteobacteria; order Methylococcales; family Methylococcaceae; genus Methyloparacoccus; species Methyloparacoccus murrellii. The sequence continues at coordinate 10,870 of NZ_BAAHXD010000066.1, forward strand.
GGCCTGACCGTGTCGACCTTTCATGCGCTGGGCCTGGACATCATCCGCCAGGAACATGCGGCGCTGGGTTTCAAGAAGGCCATTTCCATCTTCGACGAGCACGACCGGCTGGTACTGATCAAGGAACTCATCAAGCACGGCCGGCCGGAATGGGACATCGACCATGCCGAGCGCGTCAGCGGCCAGATCAGCCGCTGGAAGAACCTGTTCCTGCTGCCGGAACAGGCGGCCGGGCACGGCACCGACCCCGTGCTCGGCGGGCTGGAACTGTACGACCTGTACCTGCGGCAGATGAAAGCCTACAACGCGGTCGATTTCGACGACCTGATCCTGCAACCGGTGCTGCTGTTCCAGAACCAGCCGGAGATCCTGGAAAAGTGGCGCAACAAGCTGCGCTATCTGCTGGTGGACGAATACCAGGACACCAACCTGACCCAGTACCAGATGGTCAAACTGCTGGCCGGCCGGCTCGGGCGCTTCACCGTGGTCGGCGACGACGACCAGTCGATCTATTCCTGGCGCGGCGCGCAGCCGGAAAACCTGGCCCAGCTGCAACGCGACTTCCCGCGCCTCAAGGTCATCAAGCTGGAACAGAACTACCGCTCCACCCGGCGCATACTCGGCGTGGCCAACAGCCTCATCGCCAACAATCCGCATGTGTTCGAAAAGCGCCTGTGGAGCGCCCTGGCACCCGGCGATCCGCTGCGCGTGCTGCATCACCGGGACGAGACGCTGGAGGCGCGGCAGATCGCCTCGGACCTGATTCACCACAAGTTTCGCCACGGCAGCCGCTTCCGCGACTACGCCATCCTCTACCGCGGCAATCACCAGTCGCGGGTGTTCGAGACGGCACTGAGGGAAGCCAGCATCCCCTACTTCATCAGCGGCGGACAATCCTTCTTCGGCTATGCCGAAATCAAGGACATCCTGGCCTACCTGCGCCTCATGGTGAACCCGGATGACGACGCGGCCTTCCTGCGCATCGTCAACGTGCCGCGCCGCGAAATCGGCCCGACCACACTGGAAAAGCTCGGCGCCTACGCCAACCGCCGGCGCATCAGCCTGTTCGCCGCCTGCTACGAGATGGGCCTGACGGCGGAGCTGTCCGACAATGCCCGCCAGCGGCTGCAGCACTTCTGCGACCGCATCCAGGATGTCGCCGACCGCGCCCGGCGCGGCGACACCTTCGCCGTCATCGACGACTTCATCGTGGCCATCGACTACGAAGGCTGGCTGCGGGAAACCGCTAATACCGAAGAAGCCGCCCGCCGCCGCATGGGCCAGGTACGGGAACTGCTGGACTGGCTGCGGCGTATCGCCACCGAGGACGAAGGCCAGGAAAAGAGCCTGGCCGAGGTCATCGCCAAGATCCTGCTGCTCGACGTACTGGACCGCAGCCAGGAGGAGCAGGCCGGCGACCGCGTCAACCTGATGACCCTGCATGCCGCCAAGGGACTCGAATTTCCCTACGTCTACCTGGTGGGCATGGAGGAAAACCTGCTGCCGCACGAAACCAGCATCGAGGAAAACGGCATCGAGGAGGAACGGCGGCTGGCCTATGTCGGCATCACCCGCGCCCAGCAGCATCTGACGCTGAGCTACTGCACCCACCGCAAGCGCCGCGGCGAACTGGAAAGCCGCCAGCCCAGCCGTTTCCTGGAGGAACTGCCGGAAGCCGACCTCGAATGGCCGGCCCGCCGGGCGCTGGATCCGGAAGTGAAGCGCGAACGTGGGCAGGCTTCGCTGGCCCAGCTCCGCAGTCTGTTAAACGCCCCTTGAATCCGCTATAATCGCCGTTCACGCGCCCGTAGCTCAGTTGGATAGAGTGTTGCCCTCCGAAGGCAAAGGTCGTACGTTCGAATCGTATCGGGCGCGCCATCAAATCAATGGCTTAGCAAATCACCCACCGCTTGGGTGGTCCTTGGCAGGACCGCTGCAACCCGCATGGCACCTGGGGCCCGCCACGCCGTTATCATAGTTTCGTCATACCCTGATCGACCCCGCGGTTCGCCGCAGGTTATCCGGCGCCGGTTGCGCATGGCGACGGGTTCGACCGGTACCGGACAGGTCCCGGACGCATAGAGACTGGCATCCACCATGGCCGGCCAGCCGGCAAAGGCGTGCCGCAGGCCGCGGATGCGGAAGTCCCCGATCCCCACCCCTAGCCGG
>NZ_BAAHXD010000067.1:0-12514 GCF_054657115.1 Methyloparacoccus murrellii
CACTCGACGAGTCTGCCCGAGCGGCATGACTCAAACCAGAGAGCCTCCGGAATTCTCGGGGCGGTTCAGTTGCCCGTTCTTCAGGCTTCAATGGTTCGTACTGTTTTCCCATCGCAACACCCTACCCGGTCAGGGTGTTGCACTTGGTTTTTGAGCGCGCCCTCACCGAATCTTTTCAGTCAGGATGTTGATTGTCTATTGGCTTTTCTTTTGCCATCATTTTGTTCACCCGCTCCAGATTCTTTTTGATTGCCGGCGCGTCTGGTTCTAATTTTAGCGCATGCTCAAGGGTTAACTTTGCTTGCTCCAGCTCACCAGACTCGAGCTGTATGTGAGCTAGCAAGTTGAGTGCCTCGCTGTGATGGGGGGCGAACTCCAGAAAGTCATTCAGAAAATATGTCGCATCCCCATAATCTTGCTGGTCAAAATAGTATTTAGCGAGCCCGAAGGAGGCCTGTGAATTCAGGGGTAGCCAGGCATAGGCCATTTGCCAGGCATGTCCGATTTGCGATTGGGAAGCGCGCGGTTGGATCCGGCTTAATCGAATGGCCTCTGCCACGTAGTATTCGGATGCCACCCAACGTAGTGGATAAATGGTCAGGATCAACGCGATCAGTCCGGTTATGAGCGATGTCAGGCGGTAGCGCCAGATTGAACATATCGGCAGCCAGCCAAGTGTGCTATCGACGCGTAGGCGTCCGTAGATGAGGCCGAAAGCCAAGGATGACATGAATAGGCTGGCCGGGTTGAAGAAGACGTGGTTGAACTGGGCATCGAACCAAGCTGCCCACAGTGCCCAGACCGCGCATAGCCAGAAGGCATTTGGTTCGTGCCAGGCGCGCCGCATCGTTACCCAGGTTAGCCAGACATAAAGCCCGCAAAACAACAGGGTCATTGGTATGCCATTCTCCGAGGCGATTTGCAGCAATATATTATGAGGATGATTCTTGACTTTGATGCCCAGGGTCTCGAAGTCCTGCAGCAAGTCATACCGCTTGCTGAAGTCTTGGTATTCATAGAGAAAGGAGCCGGTGCCGAAACCCCGCCAGGGATGTTCGGCCACCATGCCTGCCGTGGCGGCCCACATGGGGGTGCGGGCGCTGACATAGGGAAGTAGCTTGATCCAGAGCGGGGCGAGCGGCGGCAAATTTTGCGCCTTGGCAAAATCCTGGGGCTTTGGCGCTTGCCACCAGATGGCACGTGTGAACAGTCCCTCCCGGTATTCCTGCGGCATGTGTTGGTAAGCGAATTGTCCCGTCGATGCCATGATAACCAGGGCAACTAGACCTATCATCATCCTATGGCGGCTGAAGCGCCAATTTGGTGTTGCTCTCGCGCGCAAGCGTGTGCCCCAGCCGATGAGAAGGGCTACAAACCCTCCCAGCGCGACACCGCCAAAACCTCCTAGGCTGCCGCTGGCAATTAGCATGAAGCCTAGGGTGGCAAGTGAGAACAGACCGAGGATCAGCCAAAGTCCGGCGTGTGCCATGCTGCTTGGCCCCCGAGGGTAGAGCGATAGCAGTGCCCAGGTCACCAGCGGTATCAGCAACACCAAGGTGTCGGCGGTGTAGTTGAAATGACCGATGGGGGAGAAGAGTACGAATTTGTCGAACTCCTGCCGGGGGAAGTCGAAAAAATAGCCCCGCCAGAACAGCAGGCTTAGAAGGCCACAAGAGAGCAGTAGAGCCCTTCGGAGTTGCGCAGTGAACTTTGTCACATGTTGAGTTGCCCATGCGACACTGACAAATACCAGTCCGCTGGCACACCAGAATGACAGTCGGTTGATGGCTCCGCCGGGATTAATCGCATAAAAAGCGCCGGCTGCCAGTCCCAGGAAAAACAGGGTGAGGAGGGTGCCCGGAAGGGTTAAGGCAAGTGGCTTTCCCTCGCGGCACGCCAGACGAACATGGCGTCCCCCGGCCCAAGCCAGTGCTCCGCCCAGCAGGACAAGCGCGGCCCACTTGGGTTCCTCATTAGGCTCGTTCAAGGCCATCCACCTCACGTTGAGCATGATCGGTAGGGCCACCGGCGGTGCCCAAGCCAAGACGGCTTGATGCAGTGGGGGGCGAGAAACAGGGGGCATCTGAAGTTGCGTACAGGGAGCAAACTGCGGGCTTACGATTGTCTCAGTTTTTAGCGTCATCTGCTGACCGTGGCTAAGGTGTGGCGGCTCTTCAGGCAAGGTTTTGTCAGATCACCGCATTGTGTGAGCTCACCTTCTAGCGATGTTGCGATCATACAACGGTTTTGGAAAAAAAACAAATTTTGCTTGACAGCACTAAAAACTGTGCGAAGCTATGAGCTCGGAGGTGGCATCCTCAAGGTGCCAAAGAGTGGGGCTGTCGGGCTGCCAAGCTTAATGGTGTGGCTTTTTAGCAAAAAGCCGTCTTGACAAGCCAAGCGGGGCTGGTCTAACGTGTTGCTCACGCTCTCTGCACAGTCGTCCACGCTCATCGCGCGTGATTCGGCGGACGGAGTGGGCGGGAAACGGGGGTAACAGCATCGGCGCTCCTGCTCTTCCGGTGTCATCGTGAAACAACCGTACATTGAATCACGATTACAATGTAAAACCTTATTATCGATAAGAGGATTTTATGAAAGCTAACTTTAAGAAATTGGCCGCCTCAGCCGCGGTGGCGGGCGCGCTGGCCGCCAGCAGCATGTCGGCACATGCTGTCATCCAGGCAGTCGAGGGTCAGGCCCAGCTGGTTCCGCTGTTTTTCCACACTGCGGAGGGCGCTAACACGGTCGTTCGGGTTACGGTTCCGAAATCGGTTGGTCTGAACACGATCATTCAGATGCTGAATCCGGGCACCAGCCCTACTGGGGCCTATGAGTCGGATGGCGATGCCGATCTGAGCCCCGTCATCATCAATCCGTACGACCTGTTGCAAGGTGGCAACAACAACCAGCCCTTGGTGAGCAATGGCATTGCAGTTGGTAATGCCATCGATGCCAATCTGTATCCCAACTCGTTCATTCACTGGTACTTCCTGGACACCAATAGCCGTCATGTCGTAAATGGCCGCTTCCCGGTATCGCAGGATGATGTCGTTGTGCTCAATGCGAATTGCTTGGGTACTTCCGGTGCCGTGCCCACTTCGTCAGGTGGTCATGTCATTCCGCCGATCGGGCTCACCCCGGGCAACGAGTGCCTGATCATGGGGGAGCGCAGCGCGATTCCCGCAAATATGGCGGGCTACCTGGTACTGGTAAACGAATCGGCCAGGAATGGTGGTGCGCCGCTGTTCAGCTTCACGGCTGACGCATGGGTCACCAACCTGACCGGGCCGAATAACCCGAATACCCGGGCGATTGCTCCGGGTGCCGTCAGCATCCCGACTCTGGCGATGAATGACGCGGCGGATACCACCAGCTTCCCGACGCCGGACAACCAGGTCATCGAGAATCAAAACCTCACTGGCACTATCTTTTATCCGGTGGCCTCTCCGCTGACCACGGGTATCAAGACCGGTGTACTGGACTCCAATAGAGTTATAGCCACCGTTGAAGTTCCTCTGGCGGATCGTCGGTTCTACATCAACCAGGTCATTGTCTGGAATGATCGCAACGGGTTGCTGGCTCAGGGCGAGGAAGTCGATCAGGATGAAAACGTCTGCTCGTTCAGCGCCAATCTCCCCGATCAGTTGAATCTGATTGGCGTGGCCAATCATGCCTATCACTCGGATGATTTCGTGACTCAGGCTGATGTTCAGAGCGCGTTCTCGGTAACTTATGCCAACCCGGCAAATCCGAAGTCGGTATTCGGTGCAGCCAGCACAGGTTATAACGACGGTGAGCATGCAGCATGGCTGACTGACCTGTGCCAGAGCAATGGTCGTGACGGCATGATGAAGATGTATGTCTCCAAGCCGGCTGCTCCTGAAGGTGCAACGGGGCCGTATGCTTCCATGATGGCCTTCACCATCCCGCTGGCGATCGGTGATGACTTCATTGAAACGCCTTTCGCTGATCAAACGCCGCTGGTTCCGACCTTGCTCGCCAAGGAGCGTGGATGGTTCTCCGGTCGGTAAAACGACAGAAGCTAATGTGGGTATGAATTCAGAATTCGTGTAAGCCCGTAGAGCTAGGCAAACGGCCCGTTATCGGGCCGTTTGTTTTTGTGTCGCGGCTTTCCATGGCTCAGTAAAGTCGCCTATGTTGATTTGCCTGGGGGAAACAGGACTAAACAGAAATTGCCTGGCTTAAGTTAGGCACTGCAAAGATTTCTGCAGGCAGAGAGGCAACTTGTTGATGCCAAATGAAACTTTCTGAAACGGATGGTGATGAAATCAAAGTGGTTGGCTCTTTCCCTGTCGTTGCTCGGTATGACAGCTTGTCAACCTGACCCGGAAGCTCAACGCACTGATGAGGTCAGGGCATATGTCAATTCTCTATCCTTCGAGGGGATACCGTTCGATTTGCTGGTCGAGGACATTGACGAAGATGGTCTGCATGACCTGACCGTGGTTGACCACGGTGGAAATACGGGAAGGACTTACTTTCAAACACAGCCAAGACACTATTTGCCTGGGCCTGATGTCAAGGAAGTAGGATTTCATCCCGGAAATCTGATTCTGTGGGGGAACAAGCCCAAGACACTGGTCATGAGCGCGGAAGGTTCCAATGCGGTGGTGGCCTTGGAGCCTAAATCCACAGAAAAAGGCTTTTTTGAGAGAGAATATAAGCCTCTTAGGGGGGGCTTCAGGGTGCGGTCAGTTCTGCTGGATCGCGCACCACGGTATGCAAAAGCGTTTGACTGGCCTACGTGGGGCAAGAGTTTGGCGCTGACGCCATTCCACAGGGATGGGGTCATCCTGCTTAAAACTTACGATGCCAGTCTGGGAAAGGCCAAAGAGCGCATTGTGATTCGCACTGGCGAAGCGTCGCCCTCAATCAAACATGCCAACCGCATACACATTGCGGATATCAATGGCGACAAGGTGGATGATTTGCTGTACGCGACCAACATTACCGAGCAGGTTTATGCTATCGAGTACAGGGCTGAACAGGGTGATCTGAAGCCGCGCTTGTTGGCGCAAGCAGATGAGGTGGGGCGCTGGGGAATGCCAAATGAGGCGCATCCCTATGATTGGGATGGTGATGGCGATATGGATCTGATCGTGCCGGACGAGACCCAACCAGGCAAAATTCACATATTGACCAATGACGGCAAGGGTGTCTTTGCTGGCGGCATTGACTTGGGGTTCCCAAGAGTCACTTCTGAGCAGTCAGATGGTGTGCTGGAGCTGGCAATCGGCCGAGACAAGGATGGCCGAGATTATTTGCTCGCGGCCGGATTCACAAAACTGGTGATATATCAACTGCAAGGTGGTGACACCAATATCGAGGCGTTGGAGACCCGCGTGATAGAGAAGCCTAGGGAGAATACGTCGGTGATGCGGCTAGTGGATATCGATCAGGATGGCTGGCTTGATCTCATATTGGGTCGGACCATGGGCAAGAGGAATATCACCATTCTTTATGGGCCTTTGTGGGATCACTTTGGGGCGTTGGAGAAAGAGAAATTTGTTCTTGAAAGCAGGGAATAGTGGATTATGAAAATGTATGGTCTCAACAGATTTAGGAAGGTGATTTCAGTATCCCTTCTGTCGTTCGGGATTACGGTCTATGCCAGTCATCTGCGTGCCGATGCAGTCAAAGAGGGCAAGCCGACGGACAGCGGGGCCGCTTCCGGTATGCCCTCTCCCTCCATGGCTCAATCTGCTGATCAGGTATTGATCACGGTTGATGGGAAGGAGATCACGACTCAGGACTATGTGGGGTTTCTGCAGTCAAATCCGACAGTCATCAGTCGGGCAACCTCATCTGACCAGGGTAAGGTGACTGCCCTTCGGGAGCTGGTGGGTGGGTACCTCTTGCGGCGGGCGATGTATGACGAAAAACTGTTGGACAAGGCAGGCAAGGAACCCAGCCAGAACGATATCGCCAAGGCCTATGAAAACCTCGCTGAACGACACTTCCCATTGCCACCGGTACCGGACGACAAGGCGGGGCTTGATTATTATAAGACCCATCAGGATGAATATGGAATACCGGATATGTTTCGATTGAATGAGATATATATCAAGCATCCTCAAAACCCTGATGCCCCGGTATTGGCGGCCGCCAAGGTACGTGCAGAGAAGGCTCTCAAGCGTCTGGAGGCGGGTGAGGCTTTTGCCGATGTGGCGGCTGATATAACGGAAAATAAGCTTGGTAAAGTCACTCGAGGTGATGTGGGTTATGTGAATGTTGCTGAGAAGCCTTGGTTGGAATCCGCTCTCAAAGGTATGGGGAAGGGGCAGCGGAGTGGCCTTATAGATACCCCTGCCGGGTTTTTAATACTGGAAATAACCGATATCCGCCCGGGGTTGATATCGCCATATGCCAATGTTAGGGATAAAGTGCTGCAGACGCTCAGGGAAGAAGAGCAAAGGAAGCTCCGGGACGCTTATCTGCGACAGCTTGCGAAAACAGTTAAGATTGAGGTAAAGCAAGACGGGTTGAAACCTTTGTTTCCAAAAGGGGTTTTTGAAGCTGAATAATAAGTAGCACCTCTGACGGAACAGCAGGGAGTGGCCCTCTCGGGTGAGAGACTGCCCTGAATGTTCAATCAGAGCGGCGAGAGCTCGAAGCTGCCCCGCATGAGCTGGGCGGGGGAGTTCCTGTGGATGATGGGGGATAGAGACTAGATGAAAAAAATGAGAGTCATGATGCTAGTGCTCGGTGCTGCCGTGTTAGGAAGCATCTTGGTGTACTGGTATCAAGTTAATTATTATGCCAATAGGACTGAAGAGCGCCTTATGCAGCGAGTAAATGCCTATTGGGAGGCTGTTCGAGTTAATGATCTGCGCACTGCCTATGAGATGGAAGCGGAAACTGTGAATGGAGATTTCTCGCCAGATGAGGTCGAACACAGACGCCAATGGGACATGAAGATTGTGGGTTACATCTTAGGCAAGCCGTCGTTAGCTGAAGATAGCGCAACCATTGAGGTCAAGACCGTCCTGACCATGATGGAGTTCGATGGCAATACGTTCACCGGTGGGGCGAGACAGGATATCTGGACGTATGTGAAAGGAGACTGGTATCACGGTAAGCCTGAACGAGGGGGAGCAGGGATTCGCAAGACGCCAGAGCCCAATCGATTTGATACACCGGAGAATCTGCTGCGCTACAAATTTTAGTGGTCACCTCGTCGCCACAAGAGTTGGCTATTTGCGTGAGAATATGAATGCTAATAAGCTGGTGGGAAAAGAGCCTTAATTATTCTTGGTTGATCCTCCGCTTGGTTCAGCGAGACGCAGTGAGTCGCACCAGCGGTACCGTCATGGGCTGGCTTTGGTTGATAGCCCAGCCGGGACTACAAGTGCTGGCGTTCTGGTTTTTACTGGAGTTGGTGCTAAAAGTTCAATCTCCGGGTCCGGTCGCCTTTGTTGAGTATTTTCTCGTGGCAATGATACCTTGGCTGCTAATTAATGAGGTAATGAGTCGAAGCCTTGGTGTCCTGACGGAATATAGCGCTCTCTATCAGCGGACGCTTTTCCCTGTCAAGATCCTACCACTATTGCCTATCGTGATGGCATTGGTTATCTTCGGGCCAGTATTGTTGCTAATTTCAGGACTGTTTGCCGGTATTGTTGGGGCTTTGCTCGCAACAATCATGTTGCTATTGTTGGTTTTGTGGCTAATACCATTTGCCTACTTGCTGGCAGTGATCGGACTATTCTTCAAGGAGTCACGACAGATTCTCCCGTTCCTGCTGACGGTGCTTATGTATTTCACGCCGATATTGTACCAGCCCGTCTCGCTACCGGAAGCATTTAGGCCTTTGCTGGTATGGAATCCACTGGCGGGGATAGTCGCCCTATTTCAGCACTATATCAATCAGATACCATTGCAGAGTGACGATATCCTCTTGCCGTGTGCGTACTGGATGATCTTGATTGTTCCTTCATTCCTGCTGTTCCACAAGGCTGAACCCTACATGCGGGAAGAGCTGTGAATGCGATTACCCTGGAAGGGGTGGGTAAAAGCTATCGGATTTATCTGCATGCGAGGGATCGGCTATGGGAGGCCTTAACAGGGCGGGTTCGTCATCGTCAGCGGATAGCTCTCGAACCGTTGACAATCGATATCAAACATGGCGAGGTAGTTGGTCTTGTTGGCGTTAATGGTGCTGGAAAGAGCACTCTTCTTAAACTCATCGCAGGCACGCTCCAAGCGAGTAGTGGACATATAAGCCGCAAAGGCCGCGTCTGTGCGCTTCTCGAATTGGGAACAGGGTTTCACCCAGAGATGTCGGGTTTAGACAATATTTACCTTGGTGGAGCAGTGGCGGGCCAAGGTGCGCATTGGCTAAAAAATAAAATCGATGAGATTGTCGCTTTTGCCGGGCTGGCTGATGTTATCGATCAGCCTGTGAAAACCTACTCATCCGGGATGCTCATGCGTCTGGCATTTTCGGTCGCCACTGCAATAGAGCCAGATATTCTGATTCTGGACGAAACCCTGTCAGTAGGGGATGGGACTTTCGCTAGAAAATCATTTGAAAGAATCATGGGGTTCAGGCGAGCCGGAAAAACGATCCTATTCTGTTCTCACTCCATGTATCAGGTGCAGGCGATTTGTACCCGAGTTTTATGGTTGGATCAAGGACAGCTCAGGATGGATGGTGATCCCAGCGAAGTCATAGCCGCCTACACAGACTATATGCGTTCCATGGATGAGCCAGGACTTGGAGCCGATGCCGATACGCCATTGAATACACGGGTGGGTTCGATAGGGAGTAAGACAAGATTGACGACTCTTTCCGTCAAGGTGGATGGTCTGCAGGATTATCGGTTGGCAGTGGAAAGCGGAAAATCAAATCTTGAGATCGATGTATCGTTTGACTCCGATATTGCGGATGCATCACCAACTGTTGCTGTGGTAATAATTGGGGCTAATGCAAGGCCAGTGACCAGTGCTTCGACACTTATCGATGGCGTTGATATAGCCCGTGATAATCTTGGGACAGGGAGAGTACGGGTTGAGTTTCCTAAGCTGCCACTTTTGAAGGGCGCGTATTGGGTTAATGTGTTCTTGCTATGCGACAAAGGCCTTTATGTATACGATAAGGCTAGAATGGTTGCTGAACTGGTAGTTTCACAGGACAACCTAGAGCAGGGTGTCGTCTCACTACCGCATCGATGGTGCAATCAGGGTATAAAGAATGAAGTTCCCCGACTTGCATGATGTGCATTGTGACGGAGCGAAGTTATTGAGTAACCTGCCGGGCTTGCCTTTGCCTCCCGGGCCAGTGGGATGGATAGCTAATAGGACCCATCCCTGGGCTGAAGCGCTGCGGTCACAAGGGTTTCACCTTGTGAACCCCCAAAATGAGCCTCTTTTATCGGACAGCCCCATTTCAGGCAAGAATGAGCAGTTAGACTGGATGTACTGTGATGCCCGCTGCTTGGGAAAATATCCCATAAATTCTCTCACAAGGCTACGCGATAACCTGAAGCAGGACGCAATTTTGCTATTAGGCTGGATTGGGGTTTTGGAGAGCCATGCATCGGAGATCCCTCAAGAGTCAAGCCTATCCTTGATTGAGCCTATGATTGATCGATCGGGTTGGATCTTGACAGGCAGTATGTCGGTATCTGATTCTGTCCGCATATGGATTCTCTCAAAAGCTGATTATTTGCCTCGCTATGAAATCAGCATGCTTGATCAATGGGAATTTAGCCCATTCAAAGAGCTCTTTCAGAGAGCATTCAAGGCACAGGTGGCTGAAGCATTATGGCTCTGGAAATATACGCAACAGCGGAGTGCTTGCAGTATAGCAAAGAGAGGAGGGCGTGCCGTAGCACATTACGGTGGAATTGAACGTCGTCTTCGGCTGCTTGGCAGAAATGTCTTGGGCATCCAGGTTTGTGATGTGATGGTTGATCCCGAAGAGCAAGGCATACTCACCCGAAATGGAGCCTTCACGAGGTCCGCAAAAACATTTCTTGAATGTCTCACGGGTTATTCAGGCGAGTACGATGTCGCATTCGGGTTCCCGAACTCACGAGCTTTCGAGTTGGGAAATAAACTGGGTTTATATGCTGAGGTTGATAGGCTTTTCGAAATTCGTTGGGAGCCCCTGATAAGTTATCCTAGAATGCTAACCACATTGAGGCCCTTCGCGTTAGCAAAGGAAAATGCCCAGATTATCGAAAGGCTTTGGCAGGGCATGTCAGATGACCTCTCAAACCGAGTCGTGGGAATTCGTGACTTGGATTATCTTCATCATCGCTATGCAATGCATCCGGCGCATTGCTATTCGATATTTATCATGAAGAACAGAATTGGTGGAAACCCGCTAGGTCTGCTAATTTTGAGGCGAGATGGCGAAACGTGTAGGCTCATCGATTGGGTTGGCCCTCTTTCTAGAATACCACAGATGATAGATTGTGTAAGGAGGATCGCTGCGGGGTGGAATGTATCGTCGGTAACGGCGTGGGTAACCCAGGGTTGTGTTGACGCTTTTGGATCAGGAGATCCAGTCATATCGCCAAAAGATACGGTGATACCGGCCAATATCTATATTCAAAAGGTTTCTGCTGATAGCATACGTAACAGGTGGTGGTTGATGATGGGGGATACCGACTTTATGTAGGTCAGCTTGTGAGGGAATCTTGGTTTCTAATGAAGACAGGTTGATCATATGGGTTACAGGATGCTGTTGAGTGATGGCAATAGGGCGGCTCACGAGTTCATATGTGCAGCATTCTGCAATCTTCGGAAAATATTATAGACTTCTGGGCTGGCGAAGGTCAAGGTTATTTGTCTGTTGTATCTATGATGAGATGTTCACAAGAAGTTAATTATCTGGTAGAGGGTGATATGAGTTTCGGTGGCACGGCATTGGCTCCGACATTTATCGGGAATTTCCGGAGTGGAACCACCTTGTTGATTAACATCCTTGGTCTGCATGAGGCTATAACGCCCTGGTTTGAAACAAAAGCATTATGTGAGGCTCTCCGATTTTTACGAATCACTAAGCATCCGGAATGCTCATGCTTTGAGGCCTCGCTTGCCCAGCCACCGCTGGGTGAAAGCTTCGATATTGAGACTGTAACTGCGAGAATGCTTGCTGATATAAAAGCTACTGCCTCTAGAGTGAAGGGGGATCATCCAAGCGGGAAGAATAGGGATGAGCGCTATCCTATCGGCAATGATTGCATAATGTATCCCATCGAAGTTGCTGAACATGAGATCAATCAGTGGCGTAAGAAAATCATTCGAGGCAAGGTCGGTGTGGACAGCATAGCTGAGGCAACAGGTATGCTCATACAAAATCTTGGTGCACTACAAGTCGAGTACTATGGTAAGCCTATGTGGATTAATAAGACCCCGGAAATACCAAGGTTTGGGGCTGAGCTTCGACAATGTATGGGGGGATGTAGAGTTATCATGCTTATCCGTGATGGTCGTGATGTCATTCATTCTGCAAGTCGCCTCGGGTGGGGTGACAAGGCTCGGATAGCCACCTGGTGGAAAGGTATGATAGAAGAAACCCGATCAGCCTTTGTGGGGCATGAATCTGATTACTTGGAAATACGGTATGAGGATTTAATCCAGGATACTGCGGAGCAAGTTAACCACATCTTGAGGTTTATGGGGTTGCCAACAATAGGCGTAAAGCTGGTAAAGGCATATTGTGAAAAATTAGGGGTAGATGCTGTAAGCGAGAAAGTGTCGGCGAAAAGTGCCGGTTTGGCGCCTCAAGGTGAGCTGGGTGTTATTGAAGGGCTTGATTATGATTTTATGGTGAAGCTGGGTTACCAATGAATATCGGGGTTCGCGGGGTGTGATATTAAGGTGGCTGTAGGTGGTTATGGTTTGGAGGGCGCCCCCGGGTATCCTCCCTATCGTTATGTGAAGATATACGGGGAGAGAAATACAGCAACGAATTATCTGGAGGCGTTAGTTAGGTTAAATTTGGATATTCGGATTCTTCCGGGTGTTGTGCCGCCCGCCATAGTTGCATTGGAGCGAGCTCTGCCTGGACGAGAATGGTTGCGTGATTTATATTTTAGGTTTTTTGGGGCGCGAACTCTAGGTTGGAAGCATGCCAGGATTGACAGTATTGGCCGGCTGGCTAAACATGCCAAAAATCTTGGGGGCGTGGTATTTATCTCTGTGACCAAAAACCCATATTCTTGGTTGATGTCATTGCATAGGCATCCATATCATCAATATTATAAGGATAAGCCAGATTTTGAGCGATTTTTGGTCACGCCATGGCGAACGGTCATAAGAGATTGTTGTCCTCAGGCATTTGTCGATACCCCTGTAGATCTATGGAATATCAAGAATCGCAGCTATATCGAGCTGGGTGCCATCGGTGGTGTGAATCTTACCGCCGAGTCGCTGCTGGATAACCCCATGACTGTCATGCAAAGACTGATTGATGATTACGGTATTGCGCCAAAAGTGGGGTTTTTCACAAATCAAGAAGCATGTGTAAAAGGGGGGG
>NZ_BAAHXD010000068.1:0-11867 GCF_054657115.1 Methyloparacoccus murrellii
ATCAATGGGTTTGAATCGAGACCTGATGTAGAAGGGATTAAGACGCGTGATCCTGCGGCCAAATCGTTATACGGCCGTTGTTTGAATCGAGACCTGATGTAGAAGGGATTAAGACGGAGGATATGTTTTTGGATTCCCAGCCCCAGAATGTTTGAATCGAGACCTGATGCAGAAGGGATCAAGCCGGGTTCATGCCGGTCTGGCGCAGCATGCATGGCGGCAGCACGGCAGTGGGCATAAGCATGATGGCCATCCAGGCGTCCATGGTTGCCGTACCCTGCGTGCTGGAACGGATGGATGTTTTTTGACAAGAGCAGGACGATACCTGCCAGGAGAGAAGTCCCATGCAACGACGAGCGTTCGTGCAAAAACTTGCCGTTGGCGCCGGCCTGTGCCTGCTGCCGCCGGGGTGGTTGCTGGCCAGGCCTTATTCCCGCGCCGATGGCAAGGCCGACTGGATTTTCAGGGGCGGCCTGATCCATACGGCCGATCCCGCCCGGCCGACGGCAGAGGCGGGGCGGGGCGGTTCATGTTCAGGATATCGCCCGAGCGGATACATTCCACCCGGGTGGTCCAGACCATGATGGATGGCAAGGTCACGCACGCGTTGCTGTAGACTGTGGCGCCGGCGGGACCACGGCAGGCAGCGGCACTGCCGACGCGGACGTGGTCCGCCAATCCGGGCTGACCGGCGCCCCGCCTTCCGCAGGGCGTGACGGGGTCCGCGAGCCTGGCCCGGGAGCCTTCAAGGGCTTGCAGGGCAAGGCGACGCCACGGGCTGCGCCGAGGACCGCGGCCCGACTTAATGCCGCTTGAACCGAGACCTGACCGAGAAGGGATCAAGAAGCATGTTGCCTGTGGCGATATCCGGCAGGGTTTCCGTGTGCTGGGAGACCTGATGTAGAAGGGATGAAGATCTTTCGCGATCGGCTCGCTGTTAACAAAGCGTTCGTTTCAATAGAGACCTGATGTAGAAGGGTTATTCGACAGGGCGGCCCGGGGCGCCCTGTCTTCGCTGGATGCGGGACCGGATCGGGGTAGGGGAGTTGGGCGCGGGGCGCCGGCCTTCAGACGCCCAGCCAGCGGCGCAGGCGTTCGCGCAAGTGGGCGAGTTCGGCGCCGGCGCAGACCGCGATGCGGTAATCGCGGGCGCGGTCGAGAATGCGCGGATGCAGCGGCTGGAAGCTGACCAGCAGGCCGCGCGCCTGCAGTCCGCCGAGCCGGTTCAGCAGGGTTTCCAGCTTGTAGAGCGCCTCGGCGCCAACGCCGCCCTGGCGCGTTTCCTCGTTGAACAGGCGGGTCTTGCACTCGATCACGTGCAGGCGGTTGCGGGCCAGCACGGCGACGTCCAGTTCATTGGCCACGCCACCGCCGCGCACCACTTCCAGCCCCCGGCCCACGTCCTGGATCGCCGGGTGCCCGGCCTTCAGCGACTGCGCCAGCGCCACCACGTACTGCTCCAGCCAGCCGCCATTGGCGAAGAAGCGGGCGCCCTCGTCGGCGAAGCGCAGCACCTGGTCCTCGACGCGCAGCAGCCCGCGCGCGGCGAAGGCGTCCACCAGGGCGCGGACATCCTTGCGCCGCAGCGCCGCGCCGATCGCCGCCGACACGCCGGTGCCGGCCGCGCTGGCGGCGGCGAAGTTGAGCGTCGCCAGGGCATGCCGGTGGCGGTCGACATCGGCCGCCAGTGCCTCGGCCAGCGCCTTCAGTGGCGCCGCCATGCCGAAGGCGCCCGGCCGCTGGCGCAGCTCGGCCCCGTGCGCCTTGAGGAAGGCCGGCAGCCGCAGCCGGTTGGCCAGCTGGCGCGGCGGCAGGCCCTCGGGCTGCAACCAGACCAGGCGGTCCTGCTCCGGGTGGACATAGAAGATCGGCAGCCGGGCCGACAGGAACACCTCGTAGGCGGCGATCGCCATCAGCTTGGTGCCGCCGGTCGCGTTCAGCGCCAGCGGCTCGCCCTCCCGCGCCGCCACCAGCGTCAGGATCTGCTCGCGCATGGCGGCCACGTCCCAGGGGTCGGGCAGTTCCTCGCGCCGCACGCGCAGGCCGGCCGGTTGCAGCACGGCGGCCAGCCCGTCGGCGCGTTCGCGCATGTCGGGGCTGGTCAGCAGGATGACCTCGCGGGCGTCCAGGGCCGGATCCAGCGCCGGGGTCAGGTTCGGCGTCGGCTGGCCGCTGACCAGGATCACCTGGATCGGCGCGGTGGGGGCCGGGCTCATGCCGGCCCCGGCGCGGCGGGCGCGCAGCGGGCCGGCACGGCCTTACGGTTCTGGCCGGGGTGGCGCGGGCGGGTGGCCGGCATGGCGGGCCTCGTTCTCATGTGGGGTTCCGGATGCGCGGGCGGCGGCTTGCCATCCGTCCCGGCAAGGGCCGGCGTGCCAGCCGCCCGCGCCGCCGGCTACTGGAAGACCGCGCCGACACGCGTGTCCGCGTCCATCGTCAGGCGGCAGGGCTGGGTTCCCGAGCAGGCCCCGGTCCAGCCGGCGAAGGCATGTCCGCTCTGCGGGACGGGGCTCAGGGTCACGTCGGTGCCCTTGAAAAATTTCGCCGCGCAGGTCTTTTTCCGGTCCGGGCAGTCAAGGCCAGCCGGCGAGCCGACGATCGCGCCGAGCCGGTTCTTGGCGATCCTGAGGGTGTATCGGGGCAGCTTGCCGAACACCGGCTTGAGCGTGGTCGCAGCCGTGAGGGTGAGCTCGCAGACATGGCCTTCGGGGTCCGGGCAGCCGCGCCAGCGGACCAGCTGGTAGCCGGCATCCGGCGTCGCCACCAGCCTGACCTGGGCAAACGACGCCGTGCATTGCCGTTGCCTGCCGCCGCACAGGATGCCGGCCGGCTCGCTGCCGACCACGCCGCCCGTCGGCCGGGTCACGGTCAAAGGATAGCGGGGCAACGCGACGAAACCGGCGGTGACGGATCGCTGCGCATCCATGACCACGGTGCAGGCGCCGGTTCCGGCGCAGGCGCCGCCCCAGCCGGAAAACCGGTATCCCCTGGCCGCCGTCTGGCTCAGCGTCACCCGCGCGCCGTTGTCGTAGCGGGCCGAGCAGGCGCTGCCGCAGGCGATGCCGGCCGGCGAACTGGTCACCGTGCCCGATCCCGCGACGGCGACCGTCAGCGTCCACTGGGTCAGGCCCAGCGCATCCAGCGCGGCACTCACCAGAATCCTGGGCGTGGCATAGGTCCCGGCATAGCTCGGCACCGGAACCCCCGTGCCTTTCAGGGCGTTCTCGATCTGCGCCACCGGGAGCGACGGCAGGCGCGACCGGATCGCGGCGAACGCCCCGGCGACATGGGGCGTGGCCATGGAGGTGCCGCTGTAGCCGGCGTACTGGCTGACGGGCACGGAGGAGAGGATATCCACGCCCGGCGCGAGCAGGTCGACCAGCGTTTGCGACTCGTTCGAGAAATAGGCGATCCTGTCGTCCCGCGTGGTGGCGCCCACGGTGACCGCGGTGCTGATGCAGCCTGGCGCGCCGACGCTGGCCAGATAGGCATCGTTGCCGGATGCGATGACCGTGGCGACGTTGGCCGCCCGCAGGCTGTCGATGATGGGTTTCAGTGGATTGTCGTCGCACGGCGCCGCGAAGGAACCCCCTCCGAGACTCATGTTGACGGCGGCCAGCCGGGCGCCGCCGGCCAGACTGGCGCGGTTGGCGTATACCCATTCGAGGGCCGCCAGATCGTCCGAGGTGTAGCTCATCACGCACGGGGTCATGTCGGCGTCGCCGCAGGCGGCGGCGCGGTCGAAACGGGTAAACACCTGCACGGCTATCAAGCGGGCCGCTTTCGCCACGCCGTTGGGCGGGATGCCGGGGGCAGGATTCCTGCCCACCGCGATGCCGGCCACGTGGGTTCCATGGGTGCACAGGTTTTCCGGCCCGTTGACGCATCTGGCGGCCGTGGCCTCGGCCGCGCCCGGCCCGGTCTGGGTCCTCGTTCCGTTAGGACACAGCGAGATGCCGCTGCCCGAGGCGTTCGAGAAACAGGCTTCGGCAATCGTCTTGCCGGACAGGAATGGGTGGGACACCTGGACGCCGGTATCCAGCACGGCCACGGCTTGCCCCTCGCCCGTGGCGCCCAGGGCATAGGCACCGCCGGCGCCATCCATGCCGACCTGCGGCACGCTGTTCTGCAGCAGCGGCTTGTTCAGCCGGTCCAGGTGGATGCGGCTCACGTCCGGATCGCGGGCCAGCCGGTCCAGTTCCTCGCCGTCCACCGTGATGGCAAACATGGGACTGATCTCGTATTGCCGGAGTCCCCGTTCGAATCCGCCGGCCCGGCTGGCCTGGCCGCTCCCGCCAAAGATGCGCGCCAGCACCCGTTCCTGCGCCGCCGCGACCGCGCGCCTGCGGGCGGCCAGCGCGCGCTCGTCCGGCGGACTCGCCATGCGCGCGGGGAGCGCCAGTTCGACAATCACGCGCACCGTGCCGTCGGCGGCGAGATCGCTGGCCATCGGGGCCGCATCGGCGGCCACGACCGCTGGCGGGAACGCCCCGGCCGTGTCCGCCGCGCCATCGCCCGCCCGCACCTGAGCCCCGAGCGCGCAGACCAGCGGCAACGCCCATGCAAGTATCTGTTTCATGTCAATTCTCCCGCGTCTCCGTGGGCGATAGGCCATCGCCCGAAAACCGGCCGCAACAACCATGACCAGCCCGGTTGGCGACCGCCCGTGTCCCTTCTATGTCAGGTCTCGGTTCAAACCTCTCACCCAGCTTCAACGGGAAAAGCTGGAGTCTTAATCCCTTCTACATCAGGTCTCGATTCAAACGCGATGCGAAATCCGAAAGCGCGGCCATTGCCGCGTCTTAATCCCTTCTACATCAGGTCTCGATTCAAACAAAATAAAATCATTGGCCACGTCGAGCGCGAACATGTCTTAATCCCTTCTACATCAGGTCTCGATTCAAACGATTAAATTCTTCCGCGCCAGTGGCGCGGCAGTGTCTTAATCCCTTCTACATCAGGTCTCGATTCAAACGCCACGTCGAGCGCGAACATGCGCGACGTGGCAGGGTCTTAATCCCTTCTACATCAGGTCTCGATTCAAACCAGGCAACAATCGAAATTACAGGCATCGGCCCGGGGTCTTAATCCCTTCTACATCAGGTCTCGATTCAAACTCGACGAGTATGGGACACCTTGCGGCTGGGGCGAGTCTTAATCCCTTCTACATCAGGTCTCGATTCAAACGCAAAGAATGCTGCAGATGCGCGCCCGCAGCTGGGTCTTAATCCCTTCTACATCAGGTCTCGATTCAAACTCAAGGCCGCCAGCAAATACCAGTCTGAGCTTGCCGTCTTAATCCCTTCTACATCAGGTCTCGATTCAAACGGAGAAGGCAAAAGCAGCCCTCGAAGGGCTGACAGGTCTTAATCCCTTCTACATCAGGTCTCGATTCAAACCAACAGGAGACACGAATGAACGATTTCAGTTTGGTCTTAATCCCTTCTACATCAGGTCTCGATTCAAACCCTAAAGCTGACAGAATATCTCCCTGCGCCTCGGTCTTAATCCCTTCTACATCAGGTCTCGATTCAAACAAAGAGCTTAGCGCGAAGTTATCCGAGCTCAAGGCGTCTTAATCCCTTCTACATCAGGTCTCGATTCAAACCCCGCCAGCATGGTGACTTCACGCCTATGGCACGGTCTTAATCCCTTCTACATCAGGTCTCGATTCAAACCCACGTAGGGGCATGGCTTGTTATCCGGAAACGGGTCTTAATCCCTTCTACATCAGGTCTCGATTCAAACCTGTCAGCTGGGTAAATGGATCGCCCAGTAACGTCTTAATCCCTTCTACATCAGGTCTCGATTCAAACATGGCAGAGGCGAGAAAGGCCGAAAAGGCCTTGCGTCTTAATCCCTTCTACATCAGGTCTCGATTCAAACCTTCTGGCGGCAAGCATTCCGCCAGCAAACGAGGCGTCTTAATCCCTTCTACATCAGGTCTCGATTCAAACCAAAGAGCTTCGCGAGAAGCTCTCCACGCTCAAGTCTTAATCCCTTCTACATCAGGTCTCGATTCAAACTCAGGGAGAACGGTGAATACCGCGCGCGCGCTCGAGTCTTAATCCCTTCTACATCAGGTCTCGATTCAAACGAGGAGGCCCGTAAAAAGCGGGCTGACAAGACCGGTCTTAATCCCTTCTACATCAGGTCTCGATTCAAACTAAAGGGAAAGCCTAAACCCCACGTGGGGCAAGTCTTAATCCCTTCTACATCAGGTCTCGATTCAAACACAATCGTTGGTGAAATTTTTCCGCGCCTCAGGTCTTAATCCCTTCTACATCAGGTCTCGATTCAAACGAGAGGTGGCCGCGCAGACGGCGCTCTTGATCGTGTCTTAATCCCTTCTACATCAGGTCTCGATTCAAACGGCTGGGGGTGTTTTTCTCCTTCATTTTCAGTGGGTTACAGAGAGGGTTGACAGAAATCGCGTGCACACAAATGTTACGCTGTCTCACCGGCGTGACAGCGGGCGCGACGGATCGCTTGCCGGGCCGCCCGGGGCGCGCGCGGTTCATTGACATTCTGATGAGCGTCGATGACCGGGTCAATCCGGCGCGTCTCCAGTAACCCGTGGGCGCCATGGGCGGAAGGCATTCAGCGGACGATCAGGTTGACGCCGCCATCGAGCAGCAGCACGTCCTCGGGGAACAGCTGCCGGCCCAGGCCGATCTGTTCGGGCCGGCCGGGCAGGGGATAGCAGCGCACGTCGTCGACCCGTGCGTCGATGATGGCGCGCAGGCCACCCAGCACCCGTTCGAGCTTGCGGGCGTCGAGCTGGGCGGTGAAGACCGAGTACTGCACCGGCAAGCCCTGCCGGCGCAGAAACCGGTGCACGCGACCGAGGCGCCTGGGCTGGCGGATGTCGTAGGCGATGAGATACAGCAGCGGCTGATGGTCGGCCATGGTTCAGAGTTCGATCAGCCAGCGGTGCAGGCGGCCGATGAGGCTGGTCAGGAGGTGGTCGAGCCGCGCCCGGCGTTGCTCGAAGAAGGCGACGACGGCGGCGCTGTCCGGCGGGTCCGGCTGTCCGCATCGCCGGCGCGCGCCGAGCCAGGCCAGCCGCGCCAGGTGCAGGTCCCAGAACAGCAGGTCGGTCAGGTCGTGGGTGAGATCGAAGCCGGGCCAGTCGTGATCGTCGGGCGCGATGCCGGCGTCCTGGAGGGCTTGCAGGGTCTGGCTGTGCACCAGCGCATGCAGCGCCCGGCCGGCAGCGGTATAGGCGGGCAGCAGGTCGCGGTCGCGTGCCGCGGCCTGCAGGGCCTGGTGCAGCGCGCGCGGGGTCGGCGGCTGGCCGACGCCCATGCCGATGCGCCGGGCGACGCTGCGCAGGGCCATGCGCTGCATGCCGGCCCGCCAGTCGGCGTAGCGAGCCGGCCAGTCGGGCCGCAGTAGGGCGTCGCGCAGCCGCTGGCGGATTTCGGCGCGTTCGCCGGGCTGGCCGACCAGCCGCGCCAGCACGGCGCCATCGTCGGCGAGAAAGGTGACGGTGATGCCGCCACCCGCGCAGGCCATCAGGGCCGGCATGGCCCAGCCGACGCGGCTGTCGCTGACGACACGGGAGACGCGCTGCAGGGGAAACCAGACATCGGCGCGCTCGGGATGGCGCACCTTCAGCGCCGGTCCGTCGAGCTCCACCCGCGCGTCCGCGCCCTTGAGATACAGCGGCCTCACGGGTGGTCTTCCAGCAGCCGGCGGGCGACGACCAGGCCATGGCGGCGCAGCAGCCGGCGCAGCGGCGGGGCCAGCGTCTCGTAACGGGCGTAGAACAGCGAGCGGGCCTTCTTCTTCATCAGGCAGCCGCCGTCCTCGCGGGAAAAGTCCTCGGCCCGGAGTTCCCGGTCGGCGAACAGCCGCCAGACCCAGTGGTCGATCCGCGGCCGCAGGGGCTCGATCAGGTCGGCGGCGAGCGATTCGCGCCGGTGCGCGGGTTCGTGGAAAAAGCCGACATAGGGATCCAGCCCGTTGAGGTGGCAGGCGCGGGCGGCGTCGGCATGCAGCAGGGTGTAGCCCAGCGACAGCGCGGCGTTGACCGGATCGCGCGGTGGCCGCCGGTTGCGCCCGGTAAAGTCGAGACCCGCTGGGAACAGGGTGGTGTAGGCGGCGAAATAGGCGGCCGCGCCGGCGCCTTCGATGCCGTTCAGGCGGCCCAGGCTGAGACTGGCCACGGCCTCCGCCTGCAGGCCGTCGGACGCCCGCCGCAGCTGGGCGATGGCCTGGCCCAGCGGGGCGCGCCGATCCGGCCGCGTGGCCTGGGCCTGTCTCAGGAAGGCCGTCTGTTGCCGCAGCTTGAGCAGCACCAGCCGCCGCGCCCAGTCGAGCCGGTAGGGTTCGTCATGGTGCCAGCGGTACTGGGCGATGCGCCGCCGGGTGTCGCCATGCCAGCGACCCTGCAGGATGGCCGGCACCCGGCCCTGCCGGCCGCCGAGCACCAGCAGGCTGATGCCGGCCTCGGCCAGCGCGCCGAGCGCGCCGGTGGTGACGCTGGCCTGGCCGCGCATGACCACCCGCTCCAGCAGGTTCAACGGCACGGTGCCACGCCGCTCGCCAGCTTCGTAGAGGCACAGGTGCTGTCCTTCGTGACGGAGTTCCAGGCTCTTGCGGTCCAGGTACAGGGTTGCCATGTGTCGCCTCGGGCAGGGTCAGCCAATGTAGAAGTACTCCGGGTCCTGCGGCACCACGCCGATGCCCAGCACGCGGACCCGGCGCCGGGCGTCCAGCCGCATCAGCAGGAAGCGGTCCTCGCCGGGGTCGATGACCTCGCGCACCGCCTCGACCAGTTGTGTCCTTTCGGTGCGGTTGAGGTAGCACTCGAACACCGATTTCTGTCCGCCGGTGGCGTAGCCCCGCAGTACCTGCAGCGCCCGCCGCAGTCGCTTGTCGTCGGCGATGTCGTAGCAGGCGAGATAGAGCGCGCGCTTGGCCATGGCGAGACGATACGCCCCATGTTGCGCGCGGGTCGGGTTGGCAAGCTTGCCGGCCGGCGGGAACGGGCCGGGACACGGTAGAGTGATGGAATGATTTTTTTATCACAGCCGATACGGAGCCATCGCCCATGCGTACCTATGCCAACGAAGCGGAATACCACCAGTGGTTCATCGACCATATCGACCAGCTGTTCCTGCCCGATCGCTCGACGCCGATCCTGGTCATCGGCCACGAGCTGTCCCTGTTCGGCGGCAGCCGCAATGGCGGCAGCGGCAGCGCCGACCTGCTGGCGGTCGATGTCGAGGGGCGGGTCTGGCTGATCGAGGCCAAGGTGGCCAACAGCGCGGAGTTCGGCACGGTCTGGGAGCAGCTGGTCCGCTACCGCGACAGCCTGCAGGCGCATAACCGCTGGGATGTGCTGGAGCGGCAGATGCTCAAGTTCCTCAACGGGCGGGAAAAGTGCCGGCCGGTCTCGACGCGCTACCAATCGTGCGCCACGCTGCGGGACGTCCTCGGCCTGTGGCTGGCGAGCCTCGGTCGCACCACGACCGACGTGGCGGCGTTCACCGCCGGGGTGGCCGAGCAGTTGCGCACCGGCACCCTGGGGCTGGCAGTGCTGTCCGATATCGAGCATACGCTGATCGCGCGGGAAGCCGAGCGGCATCCGCATGGCGGGCCGAAGGCGTTCTTCGTCGCCCGCGTGCAGCAGGGACAGCCGCGGGCGGCCACCCGGCATTTCCAGGAGCCCGGGGAGCAGGCTTTCCAGGCTTCCGAGCCGGAGCATTTCTACGATACCGCCTATCCCGTCTGCCGCCCGGAAACGCTGGCGGAGTATCTCGATCCGTCGCTGATCCCGCTGGTCGAGGCCATCCTGTATCCGGGTCTGCGCCAGCTGGGCTGGGACGGCCGCGATTACCTGAACAACAGGAAGAGCATCACCGTTGCCTTGTCGTTCGCGGATGCCGCCGGCCGGAGCTGCTGGCTGCGGCTGGTGGACCTGGGCTGGACCGATGCTGATGCCAGCCGCGTGGCGTCGACGCAGCGGCTGCCCGGCTCCTATGGGCTCAAGGTGCTGTTCCATCCCTTCGATCTGCACCGAGGCCTGGGCGAGGATCTGGCGATGGAGCGGCTCAACGCCTGGGCACCCCGCCTGTATGCGTGCGGCTGGCGGGGGCGCGGCGTGGCGCGGGACATCCACCGGGTACCGCTGACCCGGGAGCTTTTCCGCAAGTTCGCCAAGGAGTTCGAGTACGAGCCTTCGCCGGAGATCAAGGACTTCACCCGGGGCGATGCGGCCGAGCGGCGCGACCTGCAACGCTTGCTGCAGCTGCTGGCGTCCATCGTCGAGGATATCGCCGGGCGGATGCAGACGCTCGACCGTCGCGATGTGCCGGGGGCGGATTCCCGGCAGCGGGGGCAGGCCAGCGTCGCGGGCGGCGCGGCGGTTGCCCGGGAGCATGGCCAGTGAGGCGGGCCGGCCTGCTGGCGCTGGGGCTGCTGGGCCTGTGGCCGCTGGCGGGACCAGCCGCCGCCGGGGATGCCAGCCGGTGCCACGCCATCGCGGATCGCGACCGGCGCCATGCCTGCCTGGCCGAGACGCGGGGCCGCCAGCAGGACTGCAACGCCATCAGGGACATCGACAACCGGGCGATGTGTTCCGCCAGGACCAGCGGCCAGAGGAGCCGCTGCCACATCATCCGGGATGCCGCCCGCCGACAGGCCTGCCTGGCCGGGATGGACTATTGAGCGCCGCGACGAAACTGGCCGCGGGCTGTCTCGCCGCCGGGCTTTCAGCTTGCCTGTCCCAGCCAGGCCCGCGGTACACGGTCGTCCCGCCCCTGGAAAGCGGCATGCAGCGCTACGGGCAGATGAGCGCCGACCTTGCCAGCCTCAACGGCGCGGTGGCGACCGTTTCCCAGGGCACCACCAGCATCGGCCGGGTGGTCAACCCGGTCCAGGAGGCGAACAACGCGCTGGGGCAGGGGTTCGTGCAGGTGCTCAAGGCACAGGGCGCCCTGGATTCCCTGTCCGGCAGGGTCGGCCGGATGTTCCACGCGAATCCCTGAGGCGGTTCAGGGTTTCCGGCGCCCGTGGCGGCCGGGCCGGGAGGTGCCGGCAGCAGACAAGCCCGTCGGTCGCGCATGAGCGGCCGACGGGCTTTTTTGTTGGCATGCAGGCCAGGCGACCGCCGCTGACGCCGGGGCAGCCCGCGCGCGGAGCGCGGGCGTTACCGCAGGTGGCGCTACGGGGCCACCTTCAGCACATCGCCGGAAATGTTCCAGTTGCTGCACCCGAGCAGCGTGGGGACGATCAGCAGCCCGAGTCCGAAGTCCATCAGCCAGCGCTCGCTGGCGGTGACGTTGTCGGCGACCTCGGCGCCCCTGGCGCTCAGCTCGCGGCGAATCGCCGGAATGACGATGTTCTGGTCGGTGGTGGTTTGCGAGGTGTTGAAACAGGCGCCGGCGCTGGTTTCGAAGCGGCCGAGGGGCCTGACCTTGTTGGTGGCGACCTTGTTCTGGATCTCGGTTTTCGCGTACTTGTCCGAATAGAAGCCCTGACCCAGCAGGTAGGGTGTGGAAGGTGCGGCGCAGCCGATCAGCTGGCTGGTCGTCAACACGAGGGCGATGGTTTTGCGCATGGACGGGTCTCCTTAGGGTCTGGGCGTCGGCCGCTGGGCCGTTACGACGTGAACGAAAGGGCGACAGGGTAGGCGGCGCGGGAGACGCCGGGGCATCTGGCAAGCTTGCGGGCGCTGCGCCGGGCGGTGAAGGCCGAGTAGTGCACCGGCAAGCCCTGCCGGCGCAGAAACCGGTGCATGCGATGAGGCAGTCAGGAGGTGGTCGAACCGCGTTCCGCGTTGCTCGAAGAAGGCGATGACGGCGGCGTTGTCCGGCGGGTCCGGCTGTCCGCATCGCTGGCGCGCGCCGAGCCAGGCC
>NZ_BAAHXD010000069.1:0-11606 GCF_054657115.1 Methyloparacoccus murrellii
CCTAGCCGGGCCGTCTCGCATCGCCATACCCTCAGGGCCTGCGGCAAGTGCCGCCAAGGGCCACGGCGCGCCGCCCACGACGCTCGCAACACCTCGTCACCGAATTTCGCTCGCGCGCGGGGGATAGCGGGCTTAACATCCCGACATATTGACTCGAAATGAAATCTGATAAATGGCAAAATGAAACCCGGCGACTGACCTGCTGGTAAATGGCGCAGCCGGCAACGGCGGGGTTGCAACAGCCCCCGCTGCCAGGCGCGGCAGGCCAAGGGCGTCGCCCGTGCCGCGGCTGCATCGGTGTCGTGACACCCAGCCGCGGGGGAAAAGACGCGCTAGAGGTACACAACATGCGCCTGCCTGCTGTCCAGCCTGCCGCTTTCCTGCCGCCCAGACCCGGCGCAACGGTCACCCGCCGGCGTTTCATTCTGCTCCTCTGCGCGGCGACCCTGGCAATCGCCGGCATCGGCACCCTGGCCTACCGGGGACTATGCGACAGCCTGCGGCAGGAAACCTATCGCACCCTGACCGTGATCGCCGAGCAGAAACGCCAGCAGATCGAGAAATTCCTCGCCGAGACGGTCAGCGACGCCGGGATGTATTTCTGGGGCGATGCGCAGCTGCCGCTGCTCCTGGGGCAATGGCTGGCCGGCGGACGCCAGCAGCCAGCCCTATTGTCCCGCATGCGCGAACGCATCGTCCGTTACAGCCGAACCCGGGGCTGGGATGGCGTGGCGGTGCTCGACGCGCAGGGCCAGCCCATCTTCACGATCGGGGATAACGCCGTCGCCCTCGATCATCCCGACATCCGGGACATCCTCCGCCAGCCGCGGATAGCCACACAGGGGCTGCACCTGAGCCCTGAAGGCCGCGTCGTCTATACGCTGATCGCCCCCATCGGCGAACCCGGCAAACCGTTGCTGGGCATCGGCATCATCACCTGGTTCGCCGACCAGCGACTGTTTCCCCTGGTCGAGTCCTGGCCGGTTCCGACCCGAACCGCCGAAACCCTGCTGGTGCGGGCCGAGGGCGACGAGGTCCTGTTCCTCTCCCCGCTTCGCCACGAGCCGGGGGCGGCCCTGCGCAAACGGCTGCCCATGGCCACCGAACATCTGCCGGCTGCCCTGGCGGCGCGCGGGCATCACGGCATCGCGGAACAGGCCCGGGACTACCGGGACATCCCCGTCCTCGCCTATATCACCCCGATCACCGGATCACCCTGGCTGATGATCGCCAAGATGGACCGGGACGAGGCGGAGGGCAATCTGCGCGATACCGCCTGGATCACCGGCACCATCGCGTTGCTGGCCCTGCTGCTGGTCTACATGACGAGCTACCAGCTGTGGCGGCAGGATCGGCAACGCCGCGAGATCGAGCATCTGCGGGCCCGCGAGGCGGTGGAAGCGCGCTTCCGGATTATGTTCCGGCAGGCCCCGGTGGGGGTGGGGCTGTTCGACCCTGCCAGCGGCCACATCCACGACATCAATCCACGCTTCGCGGAGATTGCCGGACGCCAGATCGAGGAGCTGCGCGCGCTCGACTGGACGGCGATCACCCACCCGGAGGATACCGCCGCCATCGCGGAAAAACTGGCGCAGCTGAACCGTGGCGAGCTGTCCGACTGCCAGCTCAACCGCCGGCTGCTGCGGCCGGACGGGTCCACGGTCTGGGTCAGCATGACCGTTGCCCGCCTGGCCCTGGACGCCGAGGAGGCCCGCCCATGCCTGCTCTGCATGATCGATGACATCACCGATCGGGTGCAGCGGCAGCAGGAGATCGTCCGCCAACGGGAACTCAAGGCGCGCCAGGAAAGTGAACGGCGGCTGGGCGCAATGGTTGCGCAGAGCCTGACCGGCATCATCGAGACCGATCCCGCCGGCCGCTTCGTCAAGGTCAACGACCATGTCTGCACCCTGCTCGGCCATACCCGCGGGGAACTGATCGGCAAAACGGCGCGGGATATCACCTATGCCGGGGACTGGGAATACAACGAGCGGCTGCTCCGGCAGCTGTTCGAGGATGGCCAGGCCTTCCTGCTGGAGAAACGCTACCGACGCAAGGACGGCAGCCTGATCTGGGTCAACGTCAGCGTCGCCCGACTGCTGGATGACGAGGGCCATATCAGCGGCCTGATAGCCCTGGTGGTCGACATCGACGCCCGCAAGCGCCAAGAGGAAACCCTGCGGCTGGCCATCCAGGCCGCGCATATCGGCATCTGGGAATGGAACCTGGTCACCGATCACTTCTCCTGGTCACCGGAACAGGAGCGGCTGTGGGGCTATGCCCCCGGTGAATTCACCGGCGCCCGGGAAGCGTTCGCCGCCCGCATCCATCCCGACGACCGCAGGCACCTGAACGAACTGATCGAGCGGTGCCGCCGGATGCGCACACCCTATGTCCAGGAATTCCGGATCCTCTGGCCCGACGGCAGCCTGCACTGGACCGAGGGACGCGGCGAGTTCTGCTACGACACGGACGGCAACCCCGTGGCCATGCGCGGCACCAGTCTCGACATCACGGCCCGCAAGCAGGCGGAGCTGGAACTGGTGGAAAAGAATCGCCAGCTCGGCATCGCCAATGCCGCGAAAACCCAGTTCCTCGGCCACATGAGCCACGAACTCCACACGCCCCTGAACGCCATCCTCGGCTTCGCGGAACTGCTGGAGCGGGACTCGCCGCGACCGGAGCAGCGCGACGCGCTGGGAATGATCCGCGAATCGGGCAGGCACCTGCTGCGCATCATCAACGACTTGCTGGATATTGCCGAGCTCGAGGCCGGCCGCCTGCGCCTGGAGGCGCTGTCCTTCCGGCTGCCGCCGATCCTGGAGCACGTGGAGCGAACCCTGCGCCCGCTGGCGCAGCAAAAGCAACTGGCGCTGCACATCGCGGTGGCTGCCGCGCCGAACGAGGAAATCGTCGGCGACCCGGGCCGCCTGGAACAGATCCTGCTCGAGCTGGTCGGCAACGCCATCAAGTTCACCGAGCGGGGCTCGGTCGAGCTGGCAATCCAGCCCATCCCCGGCGATGCGGTGACGCTGCGGCTGCGTATCGAGGTGAGAGATAGCGGGGCCGGCATGAGCCTGGCCACCCAAAGCCAGCTGTTCCAGGCATTCCAGCAGGGTGATGCCAGCCTCACCCGCCGCCATGGCTGCACCGGCCTGGGACTGGTCATCGGCAAGCGGCTGGTCGAGCTGATGGGTGGAGAACTGGGTATCGCCAGCCGAGAGGGCATCGGCAGCACCTTCTGGCTGGAAATCCCCTTCCGGCGGGCCAATCCTGACGCCGGGCCAGCGGCAGCGAGCGGGACCGTCGCCACCGGGCCGACCCCGGCGCCGCTGGACGGCCTGCGGGTGCTGGCGGTCGACGACAATCCCGTCAACCTGCGCATGCTGGAACGGGTGCTACGGCTCCAGGGCGCGACCGTGATGAAGGCCACGGAGGGCCGGGCGGCGCTGGCTACCCTGTGCGACCGGCCCCAAGACTTCGACGTGGTCCTGATGGATGTCCAGATGCCCGTCATGGATGGCCTGGCCGCGACCCGGGAAATCCGCCGCAACCCGGATTGGAGCGCCCTCCCCGTCATCGCCCTGACGGCCGGCGTCCTGCCCGAGGAGCGTGCCGCGGCGCTGGCGGCCGGCATGAACGACTTCCTCGCCAAGCCGCTGGACATCGAGCGGATGCTGGCCGTGCTGTCACCCTATGCCGGAAAGGCACCGCGCCCTGCCGGCGATATCCTGGCCCTGCCCGTGCCCGGCTAGCCCCGCGACGATCCGTCCCCGGCGGGGTGGGGAACCGCCTCGGGGATGCCGGCGGGATCGCGTGGCCGGAACAGCTGGCGGAACCGGCGGCGATGCCCGGCGCTGGCGAAATCCTCGAACACGGCGGCGTAACGCGCGCGCAGGCGCTGCCGCTCGTCGAGCAGGCGGGTGATGGTGCCGCCGATCGCCAGCAGGGTGGCGGTGGGCGCGCCCCGCTCGCGGAACCGGTCGGCCAGCTCGCGGAGCCGTTCGACCTGCACGCTGGCATCCTGGAATGCGCCGAGCAGGTTCTGCAGCTTCTTCAGCCATTTCAGGGAGACGGCCAGCCGCTCCGCCGGGTAGAGCCCGGCGAACACTTCCATCTGGTAGCGGAGTTTCTTGGCCGTCTTGCGCAGCTCGTGCAGGGCCTCGGCGGGGCTGTCGGGGGCAATGGCCCGGCCCTCGCGCAGCAGGCGGCGGTAAAGCTTCCAGATGCGCCGGCTGGCCAGCGGCTCGATCGGCTGCCGGGCGGCGGCGGCGACCGGCCGGCGCGGCGGCGGGCGATCCAGGAAGCGGCCCCAGGCGGCCAGGAAGCGTCGGTGCGCGGCCGAGCGCAGGCGGACAGCGAGCCGCTGATGCGCCTTGCACGCCTGTGCCGCCACCGCTTCGCGCAGGGGGCCGGTCTGTCCGCGCAGTTCGGCCGGCAGCGTGGCGTCGAACGGCTCCAGCGCCAGCCGCATGACATCGAGATCCCGCGATTCGCCGGTGGCCTGGGCCAGGGCGGCAAATCCGCGCCGGAAGCGTTCGACCTGATGCGCCGGCAAGGCGCGGCAGCCGAGCTGGCCGAGCACGGCGCGGGTACGCCGCACGGCAACCCGGAAGTCATGCAGGAACTCGGTATCGGTCTCCGCCAGCACGCCTTCGCTATTGGCCAGCATGACCTCGAGCAGTCCCCGCAGCGCCTGCCGGACCGCCTGGTCGGACCGCTGGGCGGGGTCGTCCAGCACCCGCATGGGCGGCACGGTGGCCGGCCAGCCCGCGCCGAGCTGACTGACGGCGTCAAGATACAGACCCGGCGCCGGCGTCAGGATCGCCGCCTGTTGCAGGCGCTGGAGCAGCGCGCGGGCCTCGCGCCGCGCGCCCTTGAGCGGGACGATGCGGAGGCGCAGCGGCAGAACCGCCTCGGCGGTGCCGCAGTGCGCGCGCCAGCGCTCCTCGAACAGCAGCACCCGTGCCGCGCCGGTCCCGGCATCGGCCAGCCGCCACTCGGCGCGGGTGCCGGTGAGGGCCAGCTGCGGCAGCAAGGCGCGCAGGCCGATCCGGCGCACCAGCCGGTCGGCGCCCGGCAGCGGGGCCAGGTCGGCGGCCAGCAGATGCTCCGCCGCCCGCACCGGCGCCCGCTGCCAGACCCCCCGCTCATCGGGACAGACCAGGCGGGAACCGGCCCGGCGTCGCTCCAGCCCCAGCCAGAGACCGGCCGCCAGCAGCGCACGGTCGAAGGTGTCCAGCACGACCAGATGCGGGGTGGTCTCGCGGACCGGGCGCAGGCGCTCCGGCTCGGCCAGCAGCGTCCGCCAGCTGCCGGCCGCCAGGCTGGCCGGCAGCTCATACTCACGCGCGTCGGAATCGGACATGGGGCCACCATCGGCAGGCA
The DNA here is from genome assembly GCF_054657115.1 of Methyloparacoccus murrellii. Taxonomy (NCBI): domain Bacteria; kingdom Pseudomonadati; phylum Pseudomonadota; class Gammaproteobacteria; order Methylococcales; family Methylococcaceae; genus Methyloparacoccus; species Methyloparacoccus murrellii. Next base: position 5,389 of record NZ_BAAHXD010000069.1, read on the forward strand.
GGACAAGCCGGGATTCTGCCACAGCCACGGTGGGCCGTCCCTGGCGCTCAACCCCTTCCGCCGTACCGACTTTGGTACTATCAGCCAGGTCATATCCGAGCGGCAGGTGCCGCCCCGTCAGCTGCCGCATGAAGCATTCGAACTATCACGCCGACATTTCCTCCCAGCCCGAAGCCGACCTGCTGGCCCGCCTCACGGCCGGCTATGCGGACGAGGACCGACAGCGCATTGCCGACGCCCTGAGCCTGGCGCTCGACGCCCGCGACGAGGACGCGCTGACCCGGCCGCGCGGCATCGATGTCGCCCATATCGTGCATCAGCTGCGGGTCGACGCGACCACGGTGATCGTGGCGTTGCTCAGCGATCCCTACATCCGCGACAGCATCGACGCCGGCCTGATCGAGCGCCGCTTCGGCGCCAAGACCGCAGCGCTGGTGCAGAAGGTCAACTGGCTCAATACCTTCGACGAGTACCACAAGGTGGAGAGCAAGCAGCCGGATCAGGCCGAACTGCTGCGCAGCATGCTGCTGGCCGTGGTCAACGACGTCCGCGCCGTGCTGGTGAAGCTGGCCTACCGCCTGCAACGCCTGCGGCTGCTGAAGGACAACCCGGACCCGGAACTGCGCCGCAACATCGCCCTGGAAACCCTGGATCTGTTCACGCCGCTGGCCAACCGGCTGGGCGTGGGCCAGCTCAAGTGGGAAATGGAGGACCTCTCGTTCCGCTATCTGGAACCGGAGGAATACAAGCGGCTGGCCAAGTCGCTGGCAGCCAACCGCGCCGCCCGCGAAAGTTTCGTCCAGCACTTCATGAACGAGCTGCGGGAAAAGCTGGAAGCCGCCGGCATCCCCGGCCGGGTCTACGGGCGGCCGAAGCACATCTACAGCATCCACAAGAAGATCGAGCGCAAGGAAATCCCGCTGGAGGAGCTGTACGACCTGCATGCGGTACGGGTGATCGTCAAGGACGTATCCACCTGCTACACGGTGCTGGGCCTGGTCCACAGCGCCTGGCTGCACATTCCCAAGGAATTCGACGACTACATCGCCAACCCCAAGGCCAACGGCTACCAGTCGCTGCACACGGTGGTGGTGGGGCCGGAGGGCCGGCCGGTGGAAATCCAGATCCGCACCGAGGACATGCACAGCTTCGCCGAGTACGGCGTCGCCGCCCACTGGCGCTACAAGGAAGGCAGCAAGCAGGACCAGGCGCTGGACCGCAACGTCAATACCCTGCGACAGCTGCTGGAAAGCCGCGACGACGAACAGGGCATCCTCGACTCGTTCCGCTCGGAAGTGTTCGAGGACCAGATCTTCGTGCTGACGCCCAAGGGCCAGGTCATCCGCCTGCGCAAGGGCGCCACCCCGGTGGATTTCGCCTACGGCATCCACACCGAGGTCGGCCACCGCTGCCGGGGTGCCAAGGTCAATGGCCGCATGGTGCCGCTGACCTATGTGCTGAAATCGGGCGAGAAGGTCGAGATCCTCACCGCCAAGCACGGCGGCCCCAGCCTCGGCTGGATCGACCCGCACCTGGGCTACATCAGGACGGCCCACGCCCGCAACAAGATCCGCGCCTGGTTCCGCCAGCAGGATCACGAGCGGCACATGAAGGCCGGCAAGCAGATCTTCGACCACGAGCGGCAGCGGCTGGGCATCCGCGAAGCCGACCTGGAACAGCTGGCCCGGCATTTCCACCTGCCGCGCGGCGACGACCTGCTGCTGGCGCTGGGCCGGGCCGATGTCACCGCCATGCAGCTGGCGGCGGCGCTGAAGCCGCAGGACCTGATGCCCCGGCCGGCCAGACCGCCACGGTCGCGACAGGCGCCGGCGCGCGACGAGATCACCATCCAGGGCGTGCGCAACCTGGTCACGCACATGGCCCGCTGCTGCAACCCGCATCCCGGCGATCCCATCATCGGCTTCGTCACCGTGGCGCGCGGCATCGCCATCCACCGTCAGGACTGCGTCAACATCCTGCAACTGCCGCTGGAGAAGCATGGCCGGCTGATGGATGTCGCCTGGGGTTCGGAGCCCGAGGGTTTCCCGGTCGATGTCGAGGTGCGGGCGCTGGACCGCAAGGGTCTGCTCAAGGACATCGCCCACATCCTGACCGGCGAGCACATCAACATCGTCCACACCCACAGCCTGACCGACCCGCAGGACAACAGCGTGATCATGGAAATCACCTGCGAGGTGACCGACCTCGGCCAGCTCAGCCTGGCGCTGGGCCAGATTGCCAAGGTGCACAACGTGCAGGCGGCGCGCATCGTCACGGCCGCCTGAGCGGGCGGTTCAGCCCGCCGCTGCCCCGGCGACCGGCAGCCAGTCGGTGTAGACGAAGCCGTCGCGCCGCAGCGTTTCCCCCCGCCGCATCGCGATCGGCCAGCGGAACATCGGCCCGTCGTAGGCGATGCTGTGAAACTCGCCGTTCTCCCCGCACGGATCGACCGTGGCCGGCAGTTCGTCGAGCAGCGTGGCGTCGTATTCGCGGCCGGCCAGCCGCTCCGGCAGGCGACCGGGGTCCAGGCAGGTCAGCCGGGCCTTCAGTCCACCGGCCAGCATGGCGCGCGCCAGACTGGCCGTGGACCGGCCCCAGAGCGGAAACAGGGCGCGGATGCCGGTGCCGCGCAGGCGCGCCTCGCGGTAGCGCCGCACGTCCTCCAGCAGCAGATCGCCGAAGGCGAAGCCTTCGACCCCCGCCCCCGCGGCGGTCTCCACCAGGGCGGCCATGATGTCGGCATAGCCGGCATCGCTGCAGGGCGAGGGAATCCCGACGATCCGCAGCGGCAGTCCGGCGCTTTCCGCCTGCTGCCGCAACAGCGACACCCTGACGCCGTGCAGACTGACTCGATCATGCTCCCGGTTCACGGTACAGAACAAACCGTCGACCTGGTAGCGTGGGTCCTGCCGCAGGACGTGCAATGCCCAGGCACTGTCCTTGCCGCTGCTCCAGGCCAGCCAGAGGCGCTGGCCCATCGGCGCGCTCATCCGGCACCGGCGTCCATGCCGTGATCCGGCGGCGCCAGGCCCAGCTGGCGGGCCTGGGCGGCGGCATCCCGCGCGCCCCAGCGCCGGCGGATCCGGCCGTCCTCGATCTCGAACCACTCCATGGCCACCAGTTCGTAGGACCGGCCGGTGGGCGCCTGACCGAAGGCCGGAGCGCGGAAGGTCCCGGTCTCCGTGTACAGCGCGGCGACCAGATTGCCCTCGGCAATCAGGCCGCGGAGGCGCAGGCGCATGCCGTAACCCTCGATCAGCTGGCGCCAGACCGGCTCTACCCACTGGATACGGCCCCGCCCCAGGACCCCCTGGATTTCCGCGTCCTCGTGCAGCAGTTCCTTGAGCGCGGCCAGGTCGCCCCGGTTGAAGGCGTCGACATAGCGGCGGACCACCGCCTTGGCGCCATCCTCGACCGACAGGCCAGCGCCACCGGCGCGGGATGCGTCACTGCCAGACGGGTGCTCGCCCCCCTGCCCGCCCGGTGCCGGCACAGGCCCGCGGCTCATGCCGGCGCTCCTGGCGCCATGCCCAGGGCTCTGGCAACGCCCTCGCCGTAGGCCGGATCGGCCTTCCCGCAGTGGCGGACATGACGCCGCCGGACGGTCTCGTCGACCCCGGCCATGGCGGCCGCGGTGTTGTCGAACAGCGCCTGCTTCTGCGCGTCGCTCATCAGGCGGAACAGGTTGCCGGGCTGGGTGTAATAATCGTCGTCCTCGCGGTGGTTCCAGTGGTCGGCGGCACCTTCGAGAGCCAGCGGCGGCTCGCGCACCTCAGGCTGCTCCCGCCACACGTCATGGCTGTTGGGCTCGTAGCCCGGGGTGCCGCCATGGTTGCCGTCCACGCGCATGGCGCCGTCGCGGTGATAGTGGTGCACCGGGCAACGCGGGGCGTTGACGGGAATCTGATGGTGATTGACCCCCAGGCGGTAGCGCTGCGCGTCACCATAGCTGAACAGCCGCCCCTGCAACATGCGGTCGGGCGAGAAGCCGATGCCGGGCACGATGTTGGCCGGGTTGAAGGCCGCCTGCTCGACCTCGGCATGGTAGTTCGCGGGGTTGCGGTCGAGCGTCAGCACGCCGACATCGATCAAGGGGTAGTCGCCGTGCGGCCAGACCTTGGTCAGGTCGAAGGGGTTGTAAGGCAGCGCCGCGGCCTCCCGCTCCGGCATGACCTGCACCTTGAGCGCCCACTGCGGGTACTCGCCGCGCTCGATGGCCTCGTAGAGATCGCGCTGGTGCGACTCGCGGTCGCGGCCGATCAGTGCCGCGGCCTCGGCATCGGTCAGGTGCCGGATGCCCTGGCGGCTCTTGAGGTGGAACTTCACCCAGTGGCGCTCGTTCCGCGCGTTGATGAAGCTGAAAGTATGGCTGCCGAAGCCGTGCATGTGGCGATAGCTGGCAGGGATGCCACGATCCGACATGACGATGGTGATCTGGTGCAGCGCCTCCGGCAGCAGGGTCCAGAAATCCCAGTTGCTCTGCGCGCGGCGCAGATGGGTGCGCGGGTCGCGCTTGACCGCGTGGTTGAGGTCGGGGAACTTGAGCGGATCGCGCAGGAAGAACACCGGCGTGTTGTTGCCCACCAGATCCCAGTTGCCCTCCTCGGTATAGAACTTGATCGCGAAACCGCGGATGTCGCGCTCGGCATCCGCCGCGCCGCGCTCGCCGGCGACGGTCGAGAAACGGACGAAAACCTCCGTCTGCCTGCCGATCGCGGCAAACAGCTTCGCCCTGGTGTAGCGGCTGATGTCGTGGGTCACGGTGAAGCGGCCATGGGCGCCGGAGCCCTTGGCATGCATGCGCCGCTCGGGGATCACCTCGCGGTCGAAATGCGCCAGCTTCTCCAGGAACCAGACATCCTGCAACAGCATCGGTCCGCGCGGCCCCGCCGTCAGGACATTCTGGTTGTCCGCCACGGGGCAGCCACTGGCCATGGTCAGCTTGTTCTTGTTGTTGTTATCGCTCATCGGACATGCTCCTCAGGGTTGGCAGACAGGGGGGGGTGGCGATGGCGACGGCTTGAGCGGTGCCGGCCGTCAGCGCAAAGGCAGATACACGTCGGTGATCATCGTCGCCTCGGTGACGCCGGGGCCGACGTTGACATAGTGAAAGAAGACCGGAAAGTCGCGCAGTTGCTCGCCGCTGGCCGGCAACCATAGGCGATGGAGAAAGTCCGCCGCCACCACATGGTCGCGGGAACCGACGTGTCGGGCGACAGCTCAGCGGCCGCCGGGCATGAGCTTGCCCACCACGCCGAACAGATTCGGCGCCACCGGCGCATCGACCGCCACGCAGAAATCCGCCCGGTGGTGCTCCGGCGCCACGGCGCGGGGATCGGTGTGATGGATGCCGCAGGTACGATACTGCCCGGGCGGCAGCCGCTGCGCCCGGCGCCCTTCGATGAGCCGGCAGACGGTGTCGTGCTCCCGGCTGGGCGGCCCGCGGTGCTCCACGGCGGCAACCGGGGTCCGGGAAACGTCACGATGCGGACCTCTGTGGTGGACAGCCCGGGCGGCGGACAATCCGCCAGCGGTCCGCCCGGCCGGGTCACGCCCGGCAGCCCTTGGGCGCCCGCTGGACCGGACGCCGGGCGGCGGGGTCGGCGGCCGGATCGGCAAACAGGCGGACCCCCTGGTAAACCCACCAGGCGCGCAGCGACCACATGCCATCCTCCAGGCAGATGCGCCGCAGGATGCGGTCGGCCAGCTCGCGCGTCCGCGCCTTGTCCAGATGGCCTTCCCGCATCAGCTGATAGAGCGCGTCATGCACCAGCGAGGCGCGCATGAAGCTGAGGGTGTCGATCGTCGGCCCCGAGGGGCCATCCCAGGCATAGCCCTTGGCAAGGCTGAGCCGGCCGTCGCCGTCGAGCTTCACATAGTCCGTGTCGATCGGCACCACGGGCCGGATCTCGAGGGTAACGGCATACGGTTCCTTCAGCTGGTACTTGTAACCGCTGTTGTAAGCGATGCACGGCATGCGCACCTCCCCCGGTCGGTGACAGAAAAGAACGCGCCCGGCACGGCGCGTGGCGCGAGTTTGAAACCTGGCCCGGATTCCGTCAACGACGTCGCCCCGGATGGGGCGGACTGCCGGCCCATCCCCCGTCACCTCGGGTGGCCGCCGTCTTTATGCGATTTTTATGCGCCGCTGAATAGACTGGAACCACCCCCATATGGCGACCCCGGTATTCAGCATGCTACATGCCCTCATCAAGCGA
>NZ_BAAHXD010000070.1:0-10418 GCF_054657115.1 Methyloparacoccus murrellii
AACAATGCCCGGGTCCTCCTCATCCACAGCCACGGCGGGTAATGGGAGCCCCGACGGTGCGCTAGCCACAAAAATTGCTTAAGGTTCCTCCACTACTTAAGCATTCCCTAATATATCCATGCCATGCGCACCGGGGCCGATGGCTTCGGGGGTTCTTTCCGATTCTGAAAAAAACAGCGACACCCGTGCGCGGGCGGGCGGCGATAGCGGCCATTTGTTGCCATCTCTTTTCGGTGAGTGCACCACCAGTGCACCACGGGCGAAAAAAAAGCCCTTACATTTCTGTAAGGGCTTGATTTTATTGGCTGGGGGACTAGGATTCGAACCTAGGTTGACGGAGTCAGAGTCCGTAGTCCTGCCGCTAGACGATCCCCCATTTAACGTGGTAGCCCGATCAGCGCTTGGAGTACTGCGGCCGACGACGGGCGCCGTGCAGACCGACCTTCTTGCGCTCGACCTCGCGGGCATCGCGGGTGACGTAGCCGGCGCGCCGCAGGGGCTGACGCAGGTTTTCGTCGAAATCGATCAGGGCGCGGGTCAATCCGTGACGAATGGCACCTGCCTGGCCGCTGGGGCCACCGCCGGAAACGGTGATCATCACATCCATCTTCTCACCCAGGGAGACCAGTTCCAGCGGCTGACGCACAACCATCTGGTCGGTCTTGCGGCCGAAATATTCCTCGACCGGCTTGTTGTTGACCAGAATGCGGCCGCTGCCGGTCTTGGCGAATACGCGGGCAACGGCGCTCTTGCGACGGCCGGTTCCGTAATAGTGCTGTTGTGCCATGGGTGTTCCAGCTTGTCTCGGTTAGATTTCCAGCAGTTTCGGCTGCTGTGCCTGGTGTTGGTGCGCGGCGCCGGCATAGACCTTGAGCTTGCGGAACATGGCGCGACCCAGCGGGTTCTTGGGCAGCATGCCCTGCACGGCGGTCTCGATGATGCGGGTCGGATGGGTCTGCCGCAGCTTGCCCAGCGCCACCGACTTCATGTTGCCGATGTAGCCGGTATGCCTGTAGTAAATCTTGTCCTTTTCCTTGGTGCCGGTGACGCGAACCTTCTCCGCATTGATGACGATGATGTAATCACCGGTGTCGACATGCGGGGTGTATTCGGCCTTGTGCTTGCCGCGCAGGCGGCGCGCGATCTCTGTCGAAAGGCGGCCCAGCGTCTTTCCGTCGGCATCGATGACATACCAGTCGCGTTTAACTTCGGCCGGCTTGGCGCTGAAGGTCTTCATTACTGCGCGCTCCAAACAAATGGCAATGCGTGAAAAGCCGATAAGGATAATGGAAAGTGTGCGACAAGACAAGCACTGCTCATCGGCGAGCTCAACGGCCGCCACGCTCCGCGCTGCCGGCAGCCCCAGGCGGCTCCGGGAGACCGGCCGCTGCCGGCGCATCGACAAACTCCGGCACCAAGGCGCGCAGCTGACCAAGGACCGCGGCCTCGTCGAAACGGGAGACCGCCTCGTCGAGCGCCTCCACCCGGCGCCCGACCTCGGCGCGCTCCAGGCTCACGGAACGCGCCAGCAGCAGCTTGGCATGCGGTGTCGGCATGGGCCGCTCGTCGTCCAGGAACAGCTCCTCGGTGAGTTTTTCGCCAGGCCTGAGGCCGACATAGTCGATGGCGACATCCTCGCCGACCCGCTTGCCGGAGAGGCGGATCATCTGCTCGGCCAGATAGCGGATGGATACCGGCTCGCCCATGTCCAGCACGAAGATTTCCCCGCCCTGGCCAACGGCGGCCGCCTGCATGATCAGCTGGCAGGCTTCCGGAATGGTCATGAAATAGCGGGTGACCTCGGGATGGGTCACGGTGACCGGGCCACCGCCGCGGATCTGCTCGCGGAACAGCGGTACGACGCTGCCGGCGGAATCCAGCACGTTGCCGAACCGCACCGTGATGAAGCGGGTCCCGCCGTCGCCATTGAGGCTCTGCACCAGCTTCTCGGCGGCACGCTTGGTGGCGCCCATGACATTGGTGGGCCGCACGGCCTTGTCGGTGGAAATCAGCACAAACTGGCGCACGCCTGCCGCACATGCCGCCTCCGCGACGATCCGGGTGCCGATGACGTTGTTGCGCACGGCCTGACGGGCCTGGCCCTGCAACAAGGGCACATGCTTGTAGGCGGCGGCATGGAAGAGGATGTCCGGGCGCGCCTCGAGCATCGCGCGCTCGACGGCCAGCCGGTCGGTCACATCGCCAAGCCGGGCGACCAGCCTCAGGTCCGGAAACGACCGCCGCAACGTCTGCTCGATCCGGTAGAGGTTGTATTCGCACTGCTCGAAGATGACCAGTTCCGCCGGCGCGAAACGAGCGATCTGCTTGCAGAGCTCCGAACCGATGGAACCGCCGCCGCCCGTCACCAGAATCCGGACGCCCGCGACATGCGCCTGCACGGCGCGGCGGTCGAGCTGCACCGGGGTGCGTCCCAGCAGGTCTTCGATGGAGACCTCGCGCAGATTGCCGGCCATCTGCCCGGCCAGCATGTCCTGCACCGACGGCAGGGTCAGGAAGGGGATGCCGGTGCCCTCGCAAGTCTCGACGATGCGTCGCATCTCCCGATCGGTGGCCGACGGCACGGCGATGAGAATGGCCTCGATCTCCAGCCGCTCGACCAGCGCGGGGATCAGTTCGCACGGTCCGCGGACCCGCACGCCGTGGATCTCGCTGCCTTTCTTGCCGGGATCGTCATCAACCAGCGCCACCGGGATGAAACGGCTGTCGCGGGCACGCAGCAGGTCGCGCACCAGCAGCTCGGCGGCACGGCCGGCGCCCACCACCAGCGTGCGCCGACCCACCACCAGGGCGATACCCTGATCCTTCCACATGCGGTAGATCAGTCGCGGCCCTGCCAGCAACAACCCCAGCAGCATCACGTACAGCGGCGGCACGGAGCGTGGCACGTCCTCCAGACGGTTGTAGAAGTACAGCGCCACGGCGAGCAGCGCCACCCCGACCAGAGCCGACTTGCCGATGCGGATCAGGTCCGGCACCGAGGCGAAGCGCCAGACACCCCGGTAGAGCCCCAGCCGGGAGAACACCAGCAGCTGGACCAGCAGTACCACCGGCAGGGTCTCGAGGGCGGAATCGACGTACTTCGGCGGCGGCAGCGACAGGTTGAAGCGCAGCCAGTAGGCACCCAGCCAGGCCAGCACGACCATGACCAGGTCGTGCAGGAAAACCAGGGAGCGCAAGCGCAGTTTGGCGGGAATCAAGCCGGGGTTCCCTCAGGGCCTGCCAGCGCCCAGCCGATAGGCTGTCAGTGCCAGGGGCAGGATGGCCATGGCAAGCGCGACGGGCTCCAGCCATGGGTGCGCCGCTGCCAGCCAGGCCAGCGGCAACAGCCAGAGCACATTGATGGCAAAGACCCCCAGCGTCACCGGGCGATGGGCGCCCCGGCGCCGGGCGGCATGCTGATAGGCGTGGCTGCGGTGGGCCTCATACCAGCGTTCGCCGCGACCAAGGCGTATCAGCAATGTCAGCGTGGCATCGACCAGAAACACGGCCGCCAGTATCCACCACACGCCAAGGCTGAGGGTTCCCTGCCCGGCAGACCACAGCGCCAGAACCGCCAGCACGAAGCCCAGCGCCCCGCTGCCGACATCGCCCATGAAAATTTTCGCCGGCGGCCAGTTCCAGATCAGGAAGCCGCCGGTAGCCGCCGCCAGCGCCAGGGACGGGCCTGCCACCGCTGCATCGGTACCGGCCAGCAATGCCGCCGATGCCGCCACCGACATGGCTTCCAGTCCGGCGATGCCGTCGATGCCATCCATGAAGTTGAACAGATTGATCATCCAGACGATCCACAGGGCCGCCAGCAGGTGCCCGATCCCGCCCAGGTTCAGAAGATGACCGCCGATCGTCAGGCGCGAAAGGTCGCCCAGCCAGGCGAGCGCCCAGACCGCGGCGGCCAGCTGGACGAGGAAGCGCCAGCGGGCCGGGACATGGCCGTGGTCGTCAACAAAGCCGATGGCGGCCAGCGGGACGAATCCCGCCAGTGCCATGAACAAAGGCCAAGGCACCCGGCCAAGACCCGCCAGCCCGGCCAGGGCAAGCGAGAATACCAGCACGATGGCCAGACCGCCGCCGCGCGGCGTCGGCTGCCGATGTGAGCTGCGGGCATTGGGCAAATCCATGAGTCGCCGTTCCGCATAGCGCCGCACCTGGCCCGTCAACAGCGAGGCCAGCCCAACGGCCAGCCCGTACAGCAACCACCCCAACCCCTGTGACATAAGCGCCGCCGACCGATCCCTATCCCGCCGAAACAGCTGGCATGATAATCGCAATTCGGCCCGTTTCATAAGGGCCGACCGCGGGACTGGCTCGCAGATGAGGATCAGCCCTGTTCCGCTCCGGCCGGCGAAGCCGGGGCCTCGGCGTCCGCGGACAGAAACTCGCGCAAGTAGCGGAACAGCAACCGTGCCGCGCGCGGCGGCAGGCCGGCATCGCGCTCGCGTCGGGCCTCGCGCACCCACTGGCGCAACTTCTGGCGCTCAGCCCCGGGATGTTCGCCGACAAAATCATTCACGGCAGCATCGCCCTCGGCCACCATGCGATCCCGCCAACGCTCGCACTGGTGCTGCACCCGCACCAGCGCCGCGCTCTCGCCACGCAGGGCCGCCAGGCCCGCGCGGATGGGCTCGGGGTCCAGCCCGCGCAACAGCTTGCCGATGAACTTGCGCTGGCGCGCCAATCCGCCATGGGCGGTGATGCCCTGCCCGATCCGGACCGCCTCCAGCAGTTCCTCGGGCAGTTCCAGCCGTGCCAGCTGTTCGGCCGACAGCGCCATCAGCGCCTCGCCGAGATCCTGCAACGCCGAGCTTTCCCGCTTGCGGCTGGATTTGCTGGGTCCGCGGACGTTATGGCGCTCTTCCTCGTGGTCGTATTCGTGTTCCATGCGCTCGGTGGGTGAGAATCGGTCAGGGGTGACAGCCTGCGCCGGTGTTGCTGGCCAGGCCATCATGCCGGCGGATCAGGGTCCAGCCGGTGATGCCAAGATGCAGGCTGGCCGTGCCCGCCAGTCTGTCGCTGCGGGACAGGCGCACACCGATGCGGAGGGTCTCGACCCGGACCGGCAGGCTCATCGCCAGCCATGAACGGGCCAGGATCACCCGGCGCATGACGGCGCTCATGGGCAGCGGCAATCCGGCGGCAATGATCGGCTTCACCGCCGGTATCAGGCCAGCCGGGTGCGGTCACCGTACTTGCGGGCCGCCTGACGGCAGAAGGCGTCCACCATCGTCTCGGTGACCTCCTTGAAGAAGCCGCCGAAAGCCATGCTGAGCAGGGCGTTGGCGAACTCGAAATCGAGCCGGAAAGTGGCCTCACAGCCCATATCGCCGCTGGGCTCGAAGCGCCAGACGCCGTTCAGCCGCTTGAAGGGGCCGTCGACCAAGCGCATGCGGATGGATTTCCCGGCCTCCATGGTGTTCTCGGTGGTGAAAGAGAGCTTGATCTTGCCCTTGGCCATGGTGATGGTGGCCTTGAGGCTTTCCGGCGACTGCGCCAGCAGCTTGACGTCGCTGCACATGGGGATGTAGCTGGGGTAGGACCTGACGTCGTTCACCAGATCGTACATCTCGGCAGGCGTGTAGTTCACGCACACGCTGGTGGAAACATTGGGCATGGTGGGGCCTCTCCTCTCCTTCTTCTTTCTCGAAATGTTCCCGGATGTCCGGGGTCATTCGCCCCGGCGGGCCGGCATGCTCCGGCCGACCGCGCCGGCCACTGGCATCAGCTGAACCGGGGCGTATCGGCCAGGGTCTGGCTCAGGCGCTGGATTTCCTCCTCGGCCTGGACCTGCCGCGTGACGTCGTACTGCACACCCAGGTAATAGATCAACTTGCCTTCGCGATCGAACAGTGGCGTCAACGCCAGATGATTGTAGAAAAGCTCGCCGTTCTTGCGATAGTTGCGCAGCGTCACCTCGACCGGCTGGCATTCCTGGATGGCCTCCCGCAGTTGCCGGCGTGCCAGCTGGTCACGGTCCTCGCCCTGCAGGAAGCGGCAGTTGCGGCCGACCACCTCGGCCTGGCTGTAGCCGGAAATCCGCTCGAAGGCCTGGTTGGCGTAGACGATGGGCATATCCGGCAGATCCGGATCGGCCAGGGTAACGCCATTGACGCAGGCATCGAGAATTTTCGACAGCACCTGCGGAATGATGCCGGGATCTTTTTCGGCAATGAAGAACATGTCCTTGGCCTCCTCTCGCTGGGGGTTGTTGGCGGTATCGGTCAGACCCTGGCGGCCTCGCGCTCGATCAGGCCCTTGAGATTGCGCACCGTGCGCTCGGCACCGTCCTGGACGGCGACGCGCACCAGTTTCTCGAAGGGCCGCAGGATCAGTTCCAACTCGGGAAATTCGAACGTGAAGGCCAGGCGGGTCGCCTCGCCCTCGTCGACGTGCGATGCGAACACTTCGAAATCGTAGATGCAGCGGTAGGCATTGGAGACACCATCGAAAGCTAGCCGCCGGTTGGGCAGGTAATCCGTCACCCGGAAGCTCGATTCCGACTTGTGGCCATGGTCGATCCGCACCTGCCGCAGCAGGCTGCCGACCCGGATCGGCCCCTCGCTGAGCCGCCTGAGATCGACCACCTCGGGCGACCAGCGCGGATAGTTGACGAGAAAATCATCGCCGACGAAACGGAACACCTCGTCCACCGGCCGGTGGATCACGGTGCTGGCCTTGCCCGTCACGGGCCTGTTGGAGCCGAACAACATCGTCAACCTCCTCGCTGTGGTGGTGTTTCCGCGCGGCGTTCAGTGATCGCCCTGTGCATGTCTCACAGGATATAGGTATCCATGCCCGCCAGCAGCAAATCATACTGGGCCTCGACCACCTCCTTCAGCAGCGCGGCGGGCTGACCGGCCACGATGTTGCCCTCCAGCGCCAGCCAGCCGACCGCATCATCCCGGCCCATGCCGATGACATAGCCGAGGTCGCGATGCAGGTAGGGCTCCAAGAGCTTGAAACGGCTGGCATGACGGAGGATGTTGCGTGCCGCCAGGCGGCCCTTGCGCAGCGCCGCCTGTGCGCTGAGCGCGTTGGAACCGGGCAGGCGGTACTGAGCGCAATCGCCCGCCGCGAACACGCGCGGCAGGGTCTTGCCGTCGATCCGGACCTGGCCGAAGGCATTGGCCTGGAGACGCGGCTCGGGGTTCATGCCAACAAACAGCAGTGCGGCGCTGGAAGGCAGGCACAGACGCTCGCCGGTGTCCGCCTGCTCGAGTTCGATCTCGGCCTGCGTCTGGCCACGGCAGTAGTGGTGCGGCAGATAATCGATCCCGAACGCCTGCAAGCGCGACGCCACATAGCGCCCCAGCTTGGGATTGAACTGGCCCAGCGGTGCGTCGCCGGCGTCGACCAGCCGCAGCCGCCACGACAGGCCGCATCGACGCAGGTGATCGGTGATCTCGAACAGGAACTGGATGCCGGTGGCGCCGCTGCCGACCACCGAGATTACCGGCTCGGCCAAGGGTGAGCGGCTGACGGTACGCGCCAGCAACTCGGGCCCCGGCGTCTGCATGAAGTCCAGCAGGTCCAGGCAGTGCTCCGATGGCATCAACCGCCGATAGCCGGCGCCGGTCGCCCAGAGCAGGTAATCGAAGGGCAGCACTTCGTCGCCGACGGTGAGCGCGCCGGCCGCCGCCCAGGATGAAACCTGCCCGGCATCGAACGGCAGCTCCGCCTGCACGTGCCGGATGTCGAACCGCTTTTCCAGCACCGTGAACGGCAGCCGCAGGTCGTCGAGGGGGCGCCGGAAGGTTTCGTGCAGGTGGGTGATCTTGAGATGGTGGTCCCGCGGATCGACCAGCGTCAGTTCGGCATCCGGCCGGCGCTCGCGCAAGGTCACCAGGGCAGCCAGTCCGGCGTAGCCGCCCCCGACGATCACGACACGGAGCGGCTCGCGGGAAGGAAAGTAAAGCGGCATGAACATCGGTGATCCCTGAAGCTGGGTGGATGGATATCTCGGACCGGCGCGAGCGGTAGACTGCCGCCACGCCATGAAATTCCGCGCCGGTCAGCCGGCCGAGGGGCCCTGACGTGCCGCGCATTCCACGCAGATGCCGCGAATCTCGAATGACTGCCGGTGCGGCGTGAAACGGGCGCCGGCGATCTCACGGGCGGCCGCCGCCAGAAGGTCGAGGGCCGGGCGCTCGTCGACATTGTGGCAACGTTCGCAGATCAGCAACAGCAGTTCGTGCGCCCTCCCCGGTTGCCGGCAACCGACGAAGGCATTGAGGCTCTCGATGCGGTGGATCAGGCCCTGTTCCAGCAGGAAATCCAGCGTACGGTAGACGGTTGCCGGCTTGGCGGACTTGTCGAAGGACTTCAGCTCGTCCAGAAGGTCATAGGCCTTGACAGATTCATGGCTGGACCAGATCAACGCCAGAACCCGCCGTCGCAGCGGCGTGAAGCGCACGCCACGCTCCTGGCAAAGCTGCTCCGCCCGCGCCATGGCCGTGTCGATGCAGCCCTGATGATCGTGTGCCGTCATGTTTTTCCCGCGCTGGCGTTGAGTTGGCGCCGAATTGTACGATGCCACCCCCGACAGCGTAACGGCACCCCGGCGCGCGGATGCCGGCCCCGGGTGCGCGATTCCCGCCGACCGGGCTATAATCGCCGACCGCGCCGCCCCGGTAGCTCAGCTGGATAGAGCATCCCCCTCCTAAGGGGAAGGCCACACGTTCGAATCGTGTTCGGGGCGCCATAAGAATCAGGGGCTTGGCCGAAACTTCCGGTCAACCGAAAATCAGGGGGCTACGCCGGGCTACACACCCCGCCCCGGACAAATCATCGCCCACGAAAAAGGGCTCCGCAGCAGCCATTGTCATTCCATCCACCCGTGCCCATCGCGTCGCGCGGGGTGCATGGCATGGTCTGCGCGACCTTCCTGCTGCCTGAGCCCTTGAATCTCAAGGTGGCTGACCCACTGCCTGACAGGCAAGTCGCGACCCGGGGAGCACGGCATGCTCGACACCCCGGACGTGGGGCGCGAAGGGGCCAAGACGATGCCGGGGCTAACGGGTCCCAGGAAAAGTCAGCACCCGAAACCAGCCACGTTACGGCTATCGCAATGAACTTGTCCTCGCTGGGCAAGCCCCCGGACTTGCAGAGACGCACCCATGCTCAAGCTCATGAGCTTCGCACGCCATTCATGCCTCTCCGTGGCTGTCCTGGCGGCCATGCCAAGAACAGGGCATGCCGTCGTGCCGATAAGTCGATACTACGGCAAATGGAATCCAGCACTGACCTACACTGCCGGTGATGTCGTGAGCTACAACAACCAGACCTTCCTCTCGCTGAAGATTCGCAATCGCCTACAGACACCCGGCATGTCGTCATACTGGCAACCGCTGGGATCGAATCTCCCGGGTCCGGCCGGACCTCCCGGCCCCATGGGGAAGATGGGCTTACCAGGGCCAGAAGGCCCTCAAGGCCTCCAGGGGATTCAGGGGCCACCCGGCACACCGGGAAAGGATGGGGTTGATGGCGTGGCCGGCGCACAAGGTCCGGTCGGCAAGGATGGCGCTCCCGGCACCGCCGGCAAGAACGGCGCCACGATACTCAGCGGCAACGGCGCGCCCAACAGCACATTGGGCGCGGTTGGTGATTTCTACGTGGATCTGACGAACGCCCGTTTCTATGGTCCGAAAGTCGATGCTGGATGGCCAGACACGTTCATGTCATTGGTCGGACCGAAAGGTGACAAGGGTGATGCTGGCGAACAAGGCCCGCCAAGTCTGCCGGGTATCGACGGGATTCCCGGCACGCCAGGCACAGACGGCAAGGACGGTGCGCAAGGTCCAGCCGGGGCGAAGGGCGATCCAGGGAGATCGTACACAGAGGCCCACGCTGGCGACCCATGCACGCCACCAAGTGGCATGTGGAATTCCGGCATTGTCGTTGCCTTCACGCTTAAAGATCATGCGCCAAGTTTAGGGTGCCCCCTTTCAGAGAATGAAAAATATATCGATCTGGGGCCGGTAGTCGTTGACAAGGAAGCCGGACTCATGTGGGAAAAAAAGACGAGCGATGCCTCCATACATGGAGCCAACGCCCTCTTTACGTGGAGCACAGGTGCCCCCTGGAACTTTGATGGCACGGCAAAGACGGAATTCATTGATGGGCTGAACACCCCGCAACCGGCCTGCTTTGCCGGTTACTGTGACTGGCGCCTGCCAACAGAGGCGGAACTGAAGACCCTTTACAACCCGGCCTTGCCATCTTGCCCCAGCAAGGCACCATGCATCGACCCGGTCTTTGGCGCGGCCCCCGGCAATCCCTACTTTGTTTCCTCGACGTCATCCTCTGATCCCGCAGAAGCGGGGTATGTCGTTTTCACCGATGGCCAGACCTACTCTTCAAGCAAACTGAACCTTGGGAGTTTTCTGGCGGTGCGTGGCGGGCCA